>JAYVMK010000309.1:0-2596 GCA_043758995.1 Lichenibacterium sp.
GGCATCCGACAACGGAACACGGCGCGTACCCGTCTTCCCGGTGACGCGCATTACACGAGCCTTAAGGTCGATGTTCTCCCACGTCACCGACCGCGCCTCGCCGGGGCGTAGGCCACACAATAACGAGATCCGCAACAGCCCTGCGAGATGGGGAGACACCTCGCCCGCGGCCTCCATCGCAGCCAACGCCTTGCCCAGCTTCTCGACCTCCAGCCCGGTAAGCACCCGTTGTTCCTTCGGCTCGGCATCTTTGTTGCGCGGCAGCTTGGCGAGGTTCGCAGGGTTGTGATGCGACGGGTCGAGGTGCTTGGCGCGAACCGCGTAGTTGAACACGGCCTTGATGAGCGTGACGACGTAGCTTTGATTTCGCGACTGCCCTGCCAAGCTCGCGTGCAGCTTCTCGACGTCGACCGGCGACACGTCTTGAAGCACCTTGGCACCTATCCCGACCTCGGCGCCTCCCTCGACTTGGCGCGAGAACACGATACGCCCGAAGCGGTCCTGATAATCGGCATAAGTCGCGGTGGACCACTCGGGCTTTTTGAGCGCCATCCATTCTTCCGCGCAGGCCTGAAACGTGAGCCGCTTGACGGCCGGCGGCGCGATGAGATCGGTTCCCTTGCGGGCGCTCTGGAGTACGTCGGCAGCCTTCTCCCTGGCATCCTTGAACGTGTGGTCCGAGGTCGAGCCGAGGTTGACCCGGCGGGACTGTCCCTCAACCCGATATTGGACCGTGTAGGCCTTCGACGTGGCATAGACGATGACGCCGAAGCCGGGCGTGGCAACGTCCCACACGATACTGCGCTTTCCGTCGAATTGGAGGCCGTCGACCACCCGCTGATTCAGCTTCATTGTCGGCACTGATGGGGCTTCCCTCGCCTGCTTACCCGGTCCCGCTCGGATCAATGGACTCCCGTAGCGGGTAAGCGACAGGTAAGCAGATGGCGCAAAGCGGCGCAACGTCGAGCCAACCTTGGCAAAGCTTGGAACGCTGATTTTACTGGCTTTTTTCAGCTAGACGAAGCTTGGTAAAAGCCGTCAAACCGGCGTTTTTTGGACTCTGACTCCGTCAATCTTGGTTCGCATCCAGGTCCCCAGCCATCACGCCGAGCGTTGCCGGGTTGCTGAAGAGGTCGATGCCGTCCGACCCTTGACTGCGATTTTGTTCAGCCGCGTGGAGCGGGTCAAGCCGTCCCGATGCGTCGCGTGATGCAGACCAACCCATTTGGGTTGGGACGCCGAGGATCGCGACCTGCGATAGTCGGCGGACTGTGAGCCCCACAGCCGCAGGCCTTGAGAGATGAAGATGAGTTGCCGGGCGCCAGTGTAGCATGGATCCGGACAAAGTCCCGACGTCCGATTCGACCGAGGAGAATGAGCTTGCATCACTCTAAGTCCTCGTCCGCGACTGTCTTTGAGGATGCCGGACGTCGGCTTCTCGGATCCATCACAGGCGGGGGACGCTGGGTCGATGCCCTCGATCTGGCCATGCCCAACCTGAACTGCCTCGGTGGCACTCTGTCGTGCATCATGCCTCCCGGCCTCTTCGGCGTCCCCTCGACAGACATGACGGAGACATTCGAGGCCATTGCGGCCGGTCGAACACCGCCTTTGACGGCAGCGACGCGGATGATCCCCGCCCCGCAGGATGGCTTCCTCAGTGACCAGATGGAAGCTTTTCGACGCCCCCGCGAACGAGATGCCTTCTACATGGACTTCATACGGCCCCGAGGACTGGCGTTCCAGGCGTCGGCCTACCTCGACGGCACAGGAAGCGACACCGTCAATCTCATGCTGTTCAAGGGCCAGGGCAGCGGGGGGTTCGAGCCGGACGATCTCCGGTCCCTCAAACTGTTTCTTCCCTACATCCGAGCGGCCGCGATGGTGTCCCGGGCGAGACTGAAGCTCGAAGCCGATCGCCGCGCGGCCCCATTCCTGGACAGGGGAGATCCTGTCCTGCATGTCGCCCATGACGGCACCGTCCACCATTGTTCCGGCGACGTCGGGGGCCTGGCCCCGGACATCACGGTGAGGGACAGGCGCTTGATCGTCTCCGCACCGGGGTGCCAGAGAAAGGTCGACAAAGCCCTGACCACGGCCCTTGTGGAACACCGGCCGAGCCTCATTACGGTCGTCACGGACGATGAACGATGTGTTCGGCTTCTTGTGTTGCCGGTACTCGGCCAAGCTCTCGACGTCTTCCGTGCCACACGCGTTCTCGTCGCGGCGTTAGATCTTGCGCGTCCGACCCAGGTGCATGAGAGCAGCATAGACCTCCTGGTCTCTGCGGCCGGCTTGACAGGTCGTGAGACCGAGCTTGTCCGTCTCGTCGCGAGCGGTCACACACCGAGGCGAAGTTCTGACCTGCTCAAGATCAGCTACGAGACTGCGCGACTCCATCTCAAGGGCGCTTTCGCAAAACTCGGCGTACACAGCCAAGCCGAGTTGGTCGCATTGGTGACTCGCCTGTCACCCCGCTGAGCTCACAGCTCGCCTTACATTTCTGTGACTAGGTTGTAGGTAAGCGCCGGGATCAACCCAGTTGGGTTAGTGCTAAGCGCCATATTTTATGGCTCCTATGTCGAGAAGGCCATAG
>JAYVMK010000310.1:0-6008 GCA_043758995.1 Lichenibacterium sp.
TCTGGTCCCACGGCGGATCGAAGACCATCGACACCTTGGCACCGGCGACGCCCGGCACGCCCGCGGCGGCCGTCTCGACCCAGCCCGGCATTTCGCCGGCCACCGGGCAGCCCGGGGCCGTCAGCGTCATGTCGATGGCGACGAACTTCGAATCGTCGATCTCGATCTTGTAGATCAAGCCCAACTCATAGATGTCGACCGGGATCTCGGGGTCGTAGACCGTTTTCAGCGCCGCCACGAGCCCTTCTGTGATCTGGTCGAGTTCGGCGGGCGGAATGGCGGAGGCCGGCTCGATTTCCGGCAGGTTCGGCGCGGTGGCGTCTGACATGTTGCTTCCGTTCAGGCGAAGAGCGCTTCGGCGCGCAGGAGCGCATCAGCCAGGGCATCGACCTCCTGGCGCGTGTTGTAAAGGCCGAATGAGGCCCGGCAGGTCGCCGTCACGCCGAACCGCTGCAGCAGCGGCATGGCGCAATGCGTCCCGGCCCGTACCGCCACGCCGTAGCGGTCGATGACGGTCGCGACGTCATGAGCATGGGCGTTCTGCATCTGGAACGACACGATCGCGCCTTTCTCCTTCGCATTGCCGAAGATCCGCAGCGAATTCACCCGGCCGAGCCGCTCGTGAGCGTAGGTGGTGAGGTCGCGCTCGTGGGCGCGGATCCGGTCGCGGCCGATGCCGCGCATATAGTCGAGCGCGGTGCCGAGACCGATGGCCTGGACGATGGGCGGCGTGCCGGCCTCGAAACGATGCGGCGGCGAATTGTAGGTGACGCCTTCGGTGGTGACGACGTCGATCATCTCGCCGCCCCCGTTGAAGGGCGGCAGCGACGCCAGCAGGTCCTTCTTGCCGTAGAGGACGCCGATGCCGGTCGGGCCATAGACCTTATGGCCGGTGAACAGGTAGAAATCGGCGTCGAGGTCGCGCACGTCGACGTCGAGATGCACGGCACCCTGCGAGCCGTCCACCAGCACGGGAATGCCGCGCGCATGGGCGATGCGGATCATCTCCTTGATGGGCGTGATCGTGCCCAGCATGTTCGACATATGCGTCATGGCGACGATCTTGGTGCGTGGCGACAGCGCGGCCTCGAACTCGTCGAGCGACAGGTTGCCGTCGTCGTCGCAACCGACCCATTTCAGCACAGCGCCCTTGCGCTCGCGCAGGAAATGCCAGGGCACGATATTCGAGTGGTGCTCCATGATGGAGAGCACGATCTCGTCGCCCTCGCCGATATGGGCGAGGCCGAAGGACGAGGCGACGAGGTTCACCGCCTCGGTGGCCGAGCGCGTGAAGACGATCTCGTCGACCGACTCGGCATTGAGGAAGGCGCGCACGGTCTCGCGCGCGCCTTCGAAAGCCTCGGTGGCGGCATTGGCGAGGTAATGCAGACCGCGATGCACGTTGGCATATTCGGTCTCGTAGGCGGTGGAGATGCGCTCGATCACGGCCCGGGGTTTCTGGGCCGAGGCCGCATTGTCGAGATAGACGAGCGGCTTGCCGTAGGGCGTCAGAGACAGCGCCGGGAAATCCCGGCGGATCGCTTCCACATCATAGGCCGGCAGACCGGCGGACGGCTGATCGAGCATGGGTTCACCTTCCGTGCTGGCGGAGCCACTGCCCGACACGGTCGTTCAGCTCGTCCTTGACGGACGGCAGCGACACGGTCTCGATCGCCTCGGAGGCGAAAGCTTCGAGCAGCAGGGCCTGGGCTTCGCGCAGCGGAATGCCGCGGGCGCGCAGGTAGAAGAGCTGGTCGTCGTCGAGCGACCCGACCGTGGCGCCATGGCCGCAGACCACGTCGTCGGCGAAGATCTCCAGCTCCGGCTTGTTGTACATATTGGCACCTTCGCCGAGGAAGATGCACTTCGACAGCATCTTGCCGTCGGTCTTCTGGGCGCCCGGCGCCACGACGACGCGGCCCTGGTAGATGCCGGTCGCCTCGTCGTCGAGAATATGCTTGTACAGCTCGCGGCTCTCGCAATGCGGCGCCGTATGGGTGACGATCAGCGTCGTATCGGCATGGCTCTGACCGTCGAGCAGCGACACACCGTAGAGGTGAGCGGTGGAGCGCTCGCCGACGAATTCCAGATAGGCCTGACGGCGCGTCACGCCGCCGGTGGCCACCAGCGTCGTCGCCTCGAACTTGGCATCGGCGCCGAGCCGCACCAGCGTGGTGCCGAGGTGAAGCGCCTGCGCGCCGAGCCCGTCGATTCGGGCGAGATGCTCGAAGCTAGCCTCGTCACCCACTGCCGCCACCAGCACGGTGGCGGCGAGGGACTTGGCTTCGCCCAGCGACGCGTGACGCTCGATGAGGGTCACGGAGGCGCCCTGGCCGACCTTGATATAGCTCCGGTCGTAGGTGGCGGCCGGCGCGCGGCCGCTGAGCAGCAGCACGAGCTCGATCGGCGCCAGTGCCAGCGTGCCGGGCGCGACCTCGATCATGGCGCCGCCCTGGAGAAAGGCGGCGTTGAGCGCCAGCATGGACTCGACCTGGCCGAGCCTCTGCGCGGCGGCGAGATCGGGGTCGAGATCGCCCGACGACAAGGCATCGAGCACCGAGATCACCCGGATCCCGGCGGACAGGGTCGACAGGTCCGATAATTCGGGGCGGTAGGTCCCGTCGAGCACGACGATGCGGGCTGCGCCCGGCACGGCGTGGGTCTTCAGGCGCTCGCGCGCCGCTTCGATCGTCGCCGCATCCGGCTCGGGCGCCGGCGGAAGCGCCTCGCGCAGGAGGTTGCGCAGGTCCGTGTAGTGCCAGCTCTCGATGCGGCGGCTCGGCAGGCCCGCCTCGGCGAAGAGCGTAAAGGCTTCGTCGCGGCGGGTCGTCGAGGTGTCCACGGGGCGGAAAGCGCGGAACTGCTCGCCCAGCATGCGCTCGGCGTCGTGTTCGCGGCGGATCATCGGGGGCATTGGGCGACCTCAGGCGGCGGCGTCGGCGACGTAGTCGCGATAGCCGTTCTTCTCGAGCTCGAGCGCCAGGGCGGCGTCGCCACTCTTGATGATACGGCCCTTGCTCATGATGTGGACGACGTCCGGCTTGATGTAGTCGAGCAGGCGCTGGTAATGCGTGATGACCAGGAAGCCACGGTTGGCGGCGCGGAGCGCGTTGACGCCGTTGGACACGATGCGGAGCGCGTCGATGTCGAGGCCGGAATCGGTCTCGTCGAGCAGGCCGTAGCGCGGCTCGAGCAGCGCCATCTGCAGGATCTCCATCCGCTTCTTCTCGCCGCCGGAGAAGCCCACATTGAGCGGACGCTTCAGCATGTCGGGATTGACCTCGAGCCTCTCGGCGCCCTGCTTTACGTGGCGCATGAAGTCGGGCGTCGACAGCTCGGACTCGCCGCGCGCCTTGCGCTGGGCGTTCACCGAAGCCTTGAGGAAGGTCATGGTGGCGACGCCGGGGATCTCGACCGGGTACTGGAAGGCCAGGAACAGGCCCTTGGCGGCGCGCTCCTCGGGGTCCATGTCGAGGACGTTCTCGCCGTCGAGCAGCACTTCGCCGTCGGTGACCTCGTAGTCCGAGCGGCCCGCGATCACGTAGGACAGCGTCGATTTGCCTGAGCCGTTCGGGCCCATGATGGCGGCCACCTCGCCGGGGTGGACCTTGAGGTCGAGACCCCGGAGGATCTTCTGACCTTCCACTTCGACGTGGAGGTTCCTGACTTCGAGCATCGTCTGTCCTGAGTTTGGGGTTCGGTCTTGTTGATCTAGTGGAGGTCGCTTCAGTCGGTCAGTTCGAGGCATCGCTCGATCCGGTCCAGACGATCCTTGATGGCGGCGACATCCTCGTGATCTCGATCCTGGATCGTCAGCACTCCAGCGAGATGCTGACGGATTGCCCGGATCTCGATGTTCACCGAGCGCAAGGCATCGGCCATCTTGGCCATGTCTCCGCGCATCGCGCGGAGCATGTCGAGAACGAGGTTGTCGGGTTCTGCCATCAGCCCACGCTGCCTTCGAGCGAGATGGCGATGAGCTTCTGCGCCTCGACGGCGAACTCCATCGGCAACTGCTGGAGCACGTCGCGCACGAAGCCGTTGACGATGAGGGCGGTCGCCTCCTCGCCCGACAGTCCGCGCTGGCGGCAGTAGAACAGCTGGTCCTCGGAGATCTTCGAGGTGGTAGCTTCGTGCTCGAACACCGCCGTCGCGGTCTTGGCTTCGATGTAGGGGACCGTGTGGGCACCGCAGAGTTCGCCGATCAGCAGCGAGTCGCAATTTGTGAAGTTGCGCGCGTTGGTGGCTTTGCGGTGCGCCGAGACAAGGCCGCGATAGGTGTTGTCGGAGCGGCCGGCGGCGATCCCCTTGGAGATGATGCGGCTCGTCGTGTTCTTGCCGAGGTGGATCATCTTCGTGCCGCTGTCGACCTGCTGCATCCCGTTGGAGATGGCGATCGAGTAGAACTCGCCGCGCGAGTCGTCGCCACGCAGGATGCAGGACGGATACTTCCACGTGATGGCCGAGCCCGTCTCGACCTGAGTCCAGGAGATCTTGGCGCGCGCCTCGCGGCAGTCGCCGCGCTTGGTCACGAAGTTGTAGATGCCGCCCTTGCCCTCGGCATCGCCCGGGTACCAATTCTGCACCGTCGAGTATTTGATCTCGGCGTCTTCCAACGCCACGAGCTCGACCACGGCGGCGTGAAGCTGGTTCTCATCGCGCATCGGGGCCGTGCAGCCCTCGAGGTAGCTCACGTAGGAGCCCTTGTCGGCGATGATCAGCGTGCGCTCGAACTGACCCGTCTTGGTGTCGTTGATGCGGAAATACGTCGACAGCTCCATCGGGCAGCGAACGCCCGGCGGGATGTAGACGAACGAGCCGTCCGAGAAAACCGCGGAGTTCAGCGTGGCGTAGTAATTGTCGGTGACCGGCACGACCGATCCGAGATACTTCTTCACCAGCTCCGGATGCGAATGCACCGCCTCGGAGATGGGGCAGAAGATCACGCCCGACTTGGCGAGCTCGGCCTTGAAGGTCGTGGCGACCGACACCGAGTCGAACACCGCGTCGACGGCGACGCGCGACGAGGGCTCGACCCCGGCGAGGATTTCCTGCTCACGCAGCGGGATGCCGAGCTTCTCGTAGGTGCGCAGCAGCTCGGGATCGACCTCGTCGAGCGACTTCGGGCCGGAGGTGCCCTTGGGCGCCGAGAAATAATGCAGATCCTGGTAGTCGATCGGCGGATGCCTGACCCGCGACCAGTCCGGGGATTCCATCGTCTGCCAGCGGCGGTAGGCTTCGAGCCGCCAGTCCGTCAGCCACTCCGGCTCGCCCTTCTTGGCCAAGATGAAGCGGACGATGTCTTCGTTGAGGCCTTTCGGCGCCCGGTCCGACTCGATGTCGGACACGAACCCGTACTTGTACTCGCTGACGTCGATCGCCTTGACGCGATCGACGGTGTCCTGAACAGCCGCCATCTCAATACTCCCGGACCGGCAGCGCAAGCGCCCCGATCTCCCTCAGTCGGTCGGCCCTGACCGGGCCCTGTCGTCTATATAGTCACGCGGCGGCGCGCCGCCGCCCCTGGCGCATGCGGTGCAGTGCCGTAGCGAGCGCATGAACCGCGCGGTCCACGCCGACCGCGTCCGTATTCCATCCCATGCTTACCCTGATCGCCCCAGAAGTGAAATCGGTTTTCACTTTCATGGCTTCCAGAACATGCGACCGGCCGACCTTGCCCGACGCGCAGGCGGAGCCGGACGACACCGCGATCCCGTCGAGGTCGAGCGCCATCAGCAGGCGCTCCGCCGTTACGCCCGGCACCGCGAAAGCGGACGTGTTGGGCAGCCGCGCGGCATCGCGGCCAAAGATCACGGCGTCGGAGGCGATCTCGAACAGAGCGTCCTCGAAGCGGTTCCGCAACGCGGCAAGGCCCGGCAAGGAACCGGCTCGCGCCGCCGCGCCGAAGCCCGCGATGGCGGGGACGTTCTCGGTTCCGGAGCGCCGTCCCCGCTCCTGCCCGCCGCCCTGCAGCACGGGCGACCCCGGGGCGACTCGGTCCGAGGTCA
>JAYVMK010000311.1:0-2899 GCA_043758995.1 Lichenibacterium sp.
CGACCCCCGCGCGTTCGTCCTTGGGCGGCTTACGGACGCCGGCCATGAGCCCGGACGCACGACCTGTGCCGGCCGCCGTCCGTAACCCTTCACCATGCAGGACGTATGACGGCGATCGGAGCTTGCGCAGAAGCAGACGTTCGGGCGGCTGACACTGTCCTTATCGCGCCGCTGTAGTTCGGGCCGCGTGCAGACGGGGCCATACGCGCATCGTTACCTCACTCGGCTGGAAACGGTGTCGCAGTGGGCAATCCCTCGACGCGTGCGTTCCTCGGTGGTGCTTTGACCCTGTACCACGCGACATACAACGACGGCAGGAAGAACAGAGTCAGCAAGGTCGCCGCCAGGATCCCGCCGATCATCGCCAGGGCCATGGGGCCCCAGAAGATCTGCGGTGCGATTGGGATCATGCCGAGGCTCGCCGCAGCCGCCGTCAGCAGGATGGGCCGCATACGGTGCTGCGTGGCCTCCACCACCGCCGTCCATCGGTCCTTACCCTCGGCCAGCACCTCGTCGATCTGCACCATCAGGATAATGGAGTTGCGAATGATGATGCCGATCAGCGCCAGGATGCCGAGGATGGCGACGAAACCCATCGGCTTGCCCGACAGCAGCAGCGCCGCTACGACGCCGATCAGCCCGAGCGGGGCCACGCTCACAACCAAGAACATCTTCTGGAAGCTCTGCAATTGCACCATGATGAAAAACGCCATGGTGAGCAGCATCAACGGCGCCACGGCGGCGATCGGTCCTTGACCCTTGGCGCTCTCCTCGACGCTGCCGCCGGTGGCGAGCTTGAAGCCTGTAGGGAGCGATTTCGCCATGGCGTCAATACTGGGCTTCAGCTGTTCCACGACGGTCGCGGGCTGGGTCGCGTCCCCCATGGCCGCACGCACCGTGATCGTCGGCAGGCGGTCGCGTCGCCAGACGATCGGCTGTTCCATCGCGTAGCGCAGGGTGGCGAAGGACAGCAGCGGCACGACTTTGCCGCTGCTGGTCGGGACCTGCAGCGCTTCGAGGGTCTCGATCCTATGACGCTCGTCGGCCTCGGCGCGGCCCACCACGTCGACGAGGTAGATACTGTCGCGCACCTGGGTGATGCTCGTTCCGCCGACGATCCCGTTCAGGATCCCGGCAACGTCGGACGACGAGATTCCAAGTTGGCGCGCCTTGTCCTGGGCGATGTCCAATTTCACCACCTTGCCAGGCTCGTTCCTGTCTAAGGTTGGAGCGTCGAGGTGTGGATTGTCGGACAAGATCCTGGCGAGGTCCAGCGCCTTGGCGCGTAGCACCGGAATGTCCGGCCCGCTCAAGCGATACTGGACCGGCCGTCCGACCGGTGGGCCGAGGTCGAGCGGGTGCACGAAAACGTCAGTGCCGACGAACTGGTCGGTCCCGAACTTCTGAAGAGCGGACAGGAGACGATCGCGCGCCGCAATGGACTTCGCCTCGATCACCACCTGTCCGAAGAACGGGTTGGCGAGCTGCTGATCGAGCGGCAGGTAAAAGCGGATCGCGCCCTCGCCGACGTAGGAACTCCACCCCGTCACGTCCGGATCCTCGGCGAGATGAGACTCGAACCGGTCCATTTGCGCCTTCGTCTCGAGGATGGTGCTGTTCTGCGGCAGCGTCATATCGACGAGAAGCTCCGGCCTGTCGGCCGACGGGAAGAACTGCTGCTGAACGTGGCTTAGCCCCGCGAGCGACAGTACCAGAAGCCCAATGCAGCCGAGGATCGTAACCCAGCGCAGGCGCATGGCGGTCGTGAGCAAAGCCTTGAAAGCTCTATTGAAGAGACCGGGCTTTGCGTGATCGTGACGCTTCATGGTCTTCGGCAGGATCTTCACCCCGAGAAGTGGCGCGAAGAGCACCGCCACCACCCAGCTAATTAGCAGCGCCGCGGCGATCACCACGAACAGCGAATAAGTGTACTCGCCGGCGCCTGACCCGTTGAAGCCGATCGGGATGAAGCCCGCCACTGTCACCAGCGTGCCGGTGAGCATGGGGAAGGCCGTCGACGTGAAAGCGAAGGTCGCCGCCTTCGTGAGGCTGTCGCCGGCCTCAAGTCGCGACACCATCATCTCGACCGTGATCATGGCGTCGTCGACGAGCAGACCGAGGGCGATGATGAGGGCGCCGAGCGAGATGCGCTGCAAGGTGATGCCGAAGTAGCTCATCGCCACGAAGACCAGTGCAAGGACGATCGGAATCGATATCGAGACCACCAGTCCGGCCCGGATCCCGAGGCTGACGAAGCTAACGGCCAACACGATCAGCACGGCCTCGACCAAGGCCTCGGTGAAGTTGCCGACTGCTTCTTCGACGACCTTGGGCTGGTCCGACACGAGGTGCACGCCGACGCCGACCGGCAGCGTCGCCTCGATCTCGCGCATCTTGCCTTTCAGGGCCTCCCCGAACTGGAGGAGGTTGCCCGACGGGATCATGGCGATACCGAGTCCGATAGCCGGCTTGCCGTCCACCCGGAACATCGGATCGGGCGGGTCCTTGTAGCCACGCGTGATCGTGGCGACGTCGCTCAGCGGAAAATAGCGATCGTTGACGCGCAGGTTGATCGCCCGGAGGCTATCCTCCGATGTGAAGCCGCCACTGACCCTTAGAGAGATGCGCTCCGGCCCATTCTGCACCACGCCTGATGGCTGCACGGAGTTCTGGTTCTGCAGGGTCTGAACCAGCGACTGGACGTTTAGGCCGAGGGCAGCGAGCTTGCGGGCCGAGAAGTCGAGATAAACGACCTCGTCCTGCGCGCCGATTACCGTGACCTTGCCGATGCTGGGGACCGTCAGCACCTCGGAGCGCACCTGCTCGACGTAGTCGCGCAACTGTCGTTGGCTCACCCCGTCTCCGGTGAAGCCGTAGATGATACCGTAGACGTCGCCGA
>JAYVMK010000312.1:0-12918 GCA_043758995.1 Lichenibacterium sp.
GAAGAAGAATACCGGAGTGGCGATGAGATAAGGCAGGAACGCCCGGCGTTCGGTCTTATAAAGGCCGGGGGCCACGAACATGTAGAGCTGGGTAGCGATAATCGGAAAGGCCAGAAAGGCGGCGCCGAACATCGACAGCTTGAGGTTGGTATAGAACTGCTCGAGAAAATGGGTGGCGATCAACGTCGCCTTTTCGTAGCCCACGATCTTCACGTAAGGCTGGACCAGGATGTTGTAGATCGCGTGCGAAAAGCTGAAACAGAAGAGGAACGCAACCAGAAAGGCCGCCACGGCCTTGATCAGACGGGCGCGCAACTCGATCAGATGCTCGATCAGCGGCGCTTTCGACGCCTCGATATCGTCGACGTGCTGGTTCATGGACGAGGGTCACGCCGCGGAGGGAGAAGGGACGACCGGCCGCGGCCCGGGCCAGCGGGACTGGCACCGGCGGAGCGATCACCCGGCGGCCGGCGCTTCGGGACGAGGATACGACGGGGCCGGCCAGGACCGGTTTCGGGTTCGACCGAGTGCACGGCTCCGGAGGCCACAGCGGGCGTATGATGCGCCGGCGCCGCAGGTTCGAGATAGATCGGATCGGCCGCTCGTGACGCCCCGACGAGGGCAGGCTCGGGGTGAACCGACGCTCCGGCGTCGATCGCGTCCTGAGAAAAGGGATTGGCGGCGCTCGCCGCGGGAGCGTTCACCGGCACCGAGGTGCTGCCGACCGATTTTACGATCGAGTTCTTGATGTCGGCCACGGGGTTGAAGGAGACGTCGAGCGACGCCGTCTCTTTCAGCTTGGTGACCTCGTTCCTGAGATCCTCGAGGTCGGCTTCCTTCATGGCGTCCATGAACTGGCCCTGGAACTCACCCGCCATGCGGCGCAGCTTGGTGACCATCTGCCCGACCTGCCGAAGCACGCGCGGCAGATCCTTCGGGCCGATCACGATCAGCGCCACCACGCCGATGATCAGCAGCTTGCTCGCGTCGAAATCGAACATGGATCCGGGGTCTGGTGCGAGGGTCGGCGAAGGGCTCCGCCGCCATACGAAAAGGCGCCCGAGCGGAGAACGGCTCGGGACGCGCGATCATGGAACGCGAGGCCGCGACGCGGCCTCCAGCGGCTTAGCCGACGCGGCGCGTGTCCGTGGTGGTCTCGACGGTCCCGACCGGACGATGGTCGATGGTGCGCACGGGCTGAACGGTCTCGCCCAGGGGATGCACCGGCTCGGCGACCACGGTCGTTTTCACGACCGGCTCGTCCTCGTCCGCCATGCCCTTCTTGAAGCTCTTTATGCCCTTGGCGAAGTCGCCCATCAGGTCGGAAACTTTGCCCTTGCCACCGAACAGGAGCAGAAGCACGCCGCCCACGATGATCCAGTGCCAGATGCTCATTCCACCCATGATAACCTCCACGCCGTCGCGGCCGACGCTGCCGCCTGCACCCGTTGCGTGGAACCTATGCGTCGGCCCCCCGGAACACAAGTTGCTGCGGCACCAGGAGGCACGTCGTCCCGAGCCGATCGTCTCGGTTCATCCATGGGTCGACGGACGTCGGCGGTCCGCCTGACCATCCTGTTCCGGAACGGGGCCGAAACAAGCGTTGTGCGTCGTGAGGCAATCGACCGAAGATCGATCAGAGACGATATTTGATCTGATCGGTCCAGAAGCGCTCGAGCCGGACCAGGGCCTGGTTGACGCGCTGGAATTCTTCGGTGGACACGCCGCCGATCTGCTCGACGGTGAGGATGTGCTTGTCGTAGAGCGCCGCCACGATCTCGTGGACCTCATTGCCCTTCTCGGTCAGGCTGATGCGGACCGAGCGGCGGTCGATGCGCGACCGGGCATGATGCAGATAGCCGGTCTCGACCAGTTTCTTGACGTTGTAGGAGACGTTCGAGCCGAGATAATAGCCACGGGTCCGCAACTCGCCGGCCGTCAGCTCCTTGTCGCCGATGTTGTAGAGGAGCAGCGCCTGGACGGCGTTGACGTCGCCGCGCCCGCGCCGGTCGAACTCGTCCTTGATGACGTCGAGCAGGCGACGGTGCAACCGCTCCACCAACGTCAGCGCTTCCAGATAGACCGGACGCACGCCGCTCAGGCGCTCGTCCCGGTCCTGCGCGGCTTCGACCTTCATGGCTCTGCTCATCTGACATCCCGCTTGTGCTGTCTGGCCGGTGGGCTGGCCGCTTCCCTGTAACCGGAAGTTAGACCGCGGCCGATGAAGACGAGTTTAAGCGACAGGCTAAATGCGCGGTTTACTTATCAGCGTCAATGGAACCTAAAGAAGCCGAGCACCAGGTTGCGATCGTTCCGACTCGATTAAACTGATAACGATCTCTGCGAACCGACGCCCTTCCTGCAGCATCACTACCAAGGTCTGCATTTAGACTTAGGAAAGCAGGAAAGGTCTTGTTCACCCTAGCGTCGCAGGCTCCTGAGCGGCGAACCAGACGAGAATGACGTAGCCCGCCATCAACGCTACATCCACGAGGCCGGTCAGCAGCGGATGGTCGAAGAAGCCCGGCATGAAGATGACGACGATCAGTTGGGCGAAAACGGCCACGAGCCAAAGGACGCCACCCCAGGGTGCGGCGAGCCACAGTCCCACGGCGGCGATGAAATCCACCACGGCGAAGAACATCGCCGCTCCCATGGCGACCGGAGTGAGGGCCGAGAAGGGGCTCGATCCGCCGGCGCCCGTGCCGAGCACCGAGACCCATTGCAGCAGGCCCTGAATGAGCCAGGCGGCGGCCATGACCCGCATGAAGATCAACAAGGCGAGCCCCAGCCGCGTCCGCTCGTCGCGTCCCGTCGCGGGCTTCAACAGGATGGCGGCCTGAGGCGCAGCGGTAGCTACACGGCGCTTCGTCGTCGATCTCTGCACCTCGAGCTCCCTCGCCACGGGCCACGCCGCTTCCCCGCCGGCCCGGCGCCGTGATAGCGTTGCCTGACCGACACAGGAACCGTTTTTCCGCCATGGCGCCAGTTCTTCCGGGGTCCTCAGGGGCCGACCAGGCCAAGCCGTCCGTCCCATCCACACCGAGCCTGGGACTGACCCATCGCCCACGCCGCAACCGCAAATCCGACTGGGCCCGCCGCCTCGTCCGCGAGACGGTCCTCACCACGGACGACCTGATCTGGCCGATCTTCATCATGGACGGAGAGCGCCGCCGCGAGGCCGTATCGTCCATGCCGGGCGTCGACAGGCTGTCGGTGGACGAAGCCGTCCGCGCCGCCGTGCAGGCCGCGGAACTCGGCATCCCGGTGCTGTCGCTTTTCCCCTACACGGAAGCGAGCCTGCGCGACCATCGCGGCTCCGAGGCTCTGCGCGACACCAATCTAATCTGCCAGGCCTGCCGGGCCATCAAGCGCGAGGTGCCCGACATCGGCCTGCTCACCGACGTGGCGCTCGATCCCTACACGAGCCACGGCCACGACGGGCTGCTCGAAGGACATCGCATCGTCAATGATCCCTCCGTGCATGTCCTGGTCGAACAGGCGCTGGTGCAGGCGCGGTCGGGTGCCGACATCATCGCGCCCTCCGACATGATGGACGGGCGCGTCGGCGCCATCCGGGCCGGTCTCGATGCCGAAGGCTTCGAGGACGTGCAGATCATGAGCTACGCGGCGAAATATGCCTCGGCCTTCTATGGCCCGTTCCGCGAGGCGATCGGCACCTCGGCGGCGCTGATCGGCGACAAGAAAACCTACCAGATGGACCCCTGCAACGGGCTGGAGGCGCTGCGCGAGGTCGAACTCGACCTGCAACAAGGCGCCGACATGGTCATGGTGAAACCCGGCCTGCCCTATCTCGACATCGTGCAGCGCGTGAAGGCGCATTTCGGCGTGCCGACCTTCGCCTACCAGGTGTCGGGCGAATACGCGATGATTCAAGCTGCAGCCAACAATGGCTGGCTCGACGGCGACCGCGCCATGGTGGAAAGCCTCGTCGCGTTCAAACGGGCCGGCGCCGACGGGATCATGACCTATTTCGCGCCCCGGGTGGCGGAGCGGCTGAACCGGAGCCGGTAATCGCTGCCCTTGCGGGCGAAGGACGCCGGGGCCAAATTCGTCCGCATCGTCGTCGGAGCAGGGCCATGGCCTACACAGTTTCACCTCGCGGCATGATGCCGGCCGGTCGGGCCGGCCTGCCGATCGGAGCGCTCGACGGTGTCCGGCGGAGACGCATCACGGCCCTGGTGCTGGACCTCGTCCTGGTGTCGATCCTGGTCTTCGGGATCTGGCTGGCCCTGCTGGTCCTGACCTTCGGTCTGTCGCTGGTGCTCCTGCCGCCGCTCTTCCCCTTCGTCGCCTTCTTCTACAATGGACTGTCGGTGTCGGGGTCCTCGATGGCGACACCCGGGATGAAGCTTTGCGGGCTTGAACTCCGCATGGATGCGACCGGTGCGCGCGTCCCCTTCATCAATGCTGCGCTTCACGCGGTCCTGTTCTATTTTTCCTGGACGGTGCCTCCGATCCTGCTGGTGTCGCTCATCACCCGAGACAAGCGTTGCCTGCATGACATGCTGTCCGGGGTCATCGTGGTGCGGCGCCTGTGAGGCTAGGATGACGCGACAGGGCGGAGCGCCCCGGCCCATGACCGTCGCGGCGGCTTGCGACTGCGCGCGGGGGATGCCGGATTGACCCGGGAGCCGCGTGATGCGCCGCAATTCTACCTCACTGCGCCTTCGACCTGTCCCTACCTGCCGAACCGCATGGAACGGAAGGTGTTCACCCACCTGATCGGTCGGCGCGCCGCGACCATCAACGACGCGCTGACGCAGTCCGGCTTTCGTCGCTCGCAGACGATTGCCTACCGCCCGGCCTGCGAGATGTGCCGGGCCTGTGTCTCGGTTCGCGTCCTCGTCGACGAGTTCGAGCCCTCGAAGGGGTTTCGTCGCGTGCTGGCCCGCAACCAGGATCTCGTCTCCTATCCGGTCGAGCCCAAGCCCACGACGGAGCAATATGCGTTGTTCCGAGCCTATCTGGGAGCCCGTCACGGCGAAGGCGGCATGGCGGATATGAGCGTTCTCGACTTCGCCATGATGGTCGAGGATTCGCATGTACAGACGAAGCTCATCGAATACCGTCGCCATGGCCCCGATACCGCCATCACCCGGCGCGGCCAGGGTCCGCTGGTCGCCATGTGCCTGACCGACATCCTGTCGGACGGGTTGTCGATGGTCTATTCGTTCTATGATCCGGAACAGGCCGACCGCTCACTCGGCACGCAGATGATCCTCGACCATATCCTGCGCGCCAAGGCGCTGGGCCTGCCGCATGTCTATCTCGGCTATTGGGTCGAGGGCTCGCGCAAGATGGCCTACAAGGCCCGCTTCACTCCGCAGCAACGGCTGGGAATGAATGGCTGGGACCGGGTCGACTGAACGCGATCGACCCCAATCGTAGAAGGCGTCCCGGCGCGCACTGACCCGCATCGACCGGCGACGGCAGCACCGATCGGTTCACCCGCTCTTCGGCGATACCTGTGTTGCAACGACCGAGCGAATCGCTGCAAGTTGCAACGCACCACGGGCGATCCTGCTGGAGGTGACCTATGACGCTCGATCCCGTGTTGCTGTCGCGGCTTCAATGGGCCTGGGTCATCGGCTGGCACATTCTGCTGCCGGCCTTCACGGTCGGCCTAGCCTCCTTCATTGCGGTGCTCGAAGGTCTGTTTTTCTTCACCGGAGCCGAACACTGGTTCCGCATCTCGCGGTTTTTCACCCGCATCTTTGCGGTGTCCTTCGCCATGGGCGTGGTGTCGGGCATCATCATGCCATTCCAGTTCGGCACCAACTGGTCCCGGTTCTCGGATGCCGTCAGCAACGTGGTCTCGCCGATGCTGGCTTACGAGGATCTTATGGCCTTCTTCCTCGAGGCCACCTTCCTCGGCGTGCTTCTGTTCGGGCGAAAGCTCGTGCCGCGCTGGGCGCATTTTCTCGCCGCCTGCATGGTGGCGATCGGGACGCTCTTCTCTTCGTTCTGGATCCTGTCGGTCAACAGCTGGATGCAGACCCCCACGGGGTTCGAAACCCATGACGGGCGCTTCTTCCCGACGGATTGGATGGCGGTCGTGTTCAACCCGTCCTTCCCGTACCGCCTGGCCCACAATGTGAGCGGATTCTACGTCACCACCGGTTTTGTGGTGCTCGGCATCGGAGCCTGGCTGGTGCGGCGTGGAGGCTTCGACCAGGATGGCCGGCGCGTCATGCGAATGGCGCTCGGCTTCCTGACCCTGTTCGTGCCGCTGCAGATCGTCCTCGGCGACCTGCACGGGCTGAACACGCGCGAGTATCAGCCCGCCAAGGTCGCCGCCATGGAGGGCGACTGGGACACGACGTCCCCCACCCCGCTGACGCTGTTCGCGTTGCCGAACGAAGAGCACGAGCGCAACGATTACGCGGTGGAGATCCCCTATCTCGGCAGCCTGATCCTGACTCATACGCTGCGCGAGCCCGTTCGGGGTCTCAAGGAATTCCCTCCGGATCAGCGGCCCCCCGTCGCCGTCGTGTTCTGGGCGTTCCGCATCATGGTGGGCATCGGCTTCCTCATGCTCGGCGTCGTCGCGCTGAGCTGGTGGTTGCGTCTGCGGCGCAACCTGTTCGACACGCGCTGGTTCCTGCGCCTCTGCATGGGGGTGGCACCGCTCGGCTTCGTGGCGGTCCTGGCGGGCTGGACGACGACCGAGGTCGGGCGACAGCCCTGGACCGTCTACGGCCTCATGAGAACGGTCCATTCGGTGTCCCCGTCGTTGACCGGCAACGACGTCCTCCTCTCCTTCCTGGCCTATGCCGCGGTCTACCTGGTGATGTTCCCGGCGGGCATCGCCGTCATGGCCGGCATCGTCCGCGCCGGCCCGATCGACGTGCTGGCGGTGGACGAACATCCCGTCGCGGGCTTCCAGCACGACCTGCCGACGCCGATTGCAGCGGCGGCGTCGCCGGCCATGAAGTCGGGGGCCTGACGGGGATGGGTGGCGGCATGCTCGATCTCGTCCCGATCTGGACCTTCATCATCGGTCTCGGCGTCTTTCTCTATGTCCTGCTCGACGGGTTCGACCTTGGGGTCGGCATTCTCTGGGGATTCGCACCGGCCGAGTGTCGCCCGACCGTGATGAACTCCATCGCGCCCGTCTGGGACGGCAACGAGACCTGGCTGATCCTCGGCGGCGTGGCGCTGCTGTCGGTCTTCCCACTCGCCTTCGCCATCATCATCCCGGCGGTCTATTTTCCGATCCTGTTGATGCTGCTGGCCCTGGTGTTCCGCGGTGTCGCTTTCGAATTCCGGTTCCGACAACCCTGGATCAGCGGTTTCTGGGCGAGAGGCTTCTGCGTGGGGTCGGCGCTGGCGGCTTTCGCTCAGGGCGCCGTCCTCGGCTCCATCCTGCAAGGCTTCAAGGTCGAAGGCCGCGCCTTCGTGGGCTCCTCGTGGGACTGGCTGACGCCGTTCTCGGTGGTGACCGGCCTCGCCCTGATGGCCGGCTATGGCCTTCTCGGCGCCGGCTGGCTGATCATCAAGACCGAAGGAGAGCTGCAGCTTTGGGCTCGCCGTATGGGCCGGCGGTGCCTCTTCGGCGTTCTCGCCGCCATCCTGCTGGTCAGCATCTGGACACCCTGGTCGGATGCCGACATCGCGGCCCGCTGGTTCACCTTCCCCAGGGCGCTCGTCTTCGCGCCCGTCCCCGTCCTGACGGCGCTCATCGCTTACGGGGCCTGGCGCGCGCTCGACGGACGGGGTGGCGATACGGCGCCGTTCATCGCTGCCATCGGGCTCTTTTTCATGTCGTACACGGGCATCGCCGTCAGCCTGTGGCCCATGATCGTGCCGCACCATTACACGCTGTGGCAGGCGGCCTCGTCGGAGGGCACGCAAGCCTTCCTGCTCGTCGGCACGCTCGTGCTCCTGCCGGTGATCCTGATGTATACGGCCTGGTCCTACTGGGTCTTTCGCGGCAAGATGCGCGGCGACGTCGGTTACCACTGAACCTGCGAGCGAGATGACCTCTCAGGGTCAGCCGCACGTCGGGTAGTAGCGCTTCAGGACGTCGTAACGCATGAACTTGGGCGTGCCGACCGGCAGACCGCCGAAGTTGGCCTTCAGCCATTGCTGGATAAAGCCCGGATAGGTCTCCGCCATGGCGGCCCCGATGTCGGTCGTGGCAAGACGCGGATTGTTGCGCGGCGTCGGCTGGTGAAAGCCCAGCGCCACCTGGGGTCCGACGCAGATCCGGTCGCGCGGCAGCGCCAGGACGAGCGTGCAGGCCGACACGCAGGCTCCCATCAGCCGCAGATGCGATCCGGCATTGTCATAGTCGATGACACGCGCCGCATGGGCGGAGACGGTTCCGCCGGGCTGCCCAACGATCGTGACCTCCGCCGCCGGCGGCGGAAGCGGGATGTCACCATAATTGCCGCTCCCGGGTTGCACGGACAGCGCCATGACGATGGCCAGCGTATCGGCGACACTCATGCGCTAGGATCTTTCAAGCAAAGCCTAGAGGCGACAGCGCCGGAAGCGGCTGTGCTTCTAGTAAAACGAAGAGCACAACCATCCAACCGACACCGCGGCTGCGGCATCGACTGAGCAACACAGACGCGTCTGTGACTTTGTTCGCCGACGCGGCGCCTTGAGAGCGACCGTCGTCAAGCTTAGCTACGCTTCATCTCGACGACGCTAGTGAGGACGAGGGATCAGGTCAACCGATCATTGAGCTCTCGGAGAGGTTGGGAGACAGAACCCCTCAGTCTCCGAAGCGGTTGTCGCGCCTGAAACCCCGGGGCGGCAGACGACCGCGGTCGGCACGATTGCCGATCCAGGGCAGCATGTCCTTTTGGGTCAGCACATGATCCTTGCCGGCGGCGTCCTGCCAGCGCAGTCCCTCCGCCAGGGTGAAGACGCGCAGGTCCGACACACCCGCGACGGCGCGTTGCAGTTTCACGCCCTTGCCGCGCGACATGGCCGGAATCTGGGTCAACGGGAAAACCGCCAAGTGCCGGTCGTTGCTCACCACCGCCACGTGGTCGCCCTTGGCAGGGATGAGCAGCTTCGCCTTGGCGGGCGCCGTCGGCCCGATCAGGGCCTTGCCCTTGCGGGTCCCGACGACGAGGTCGGCCATGGCGGCCACGAAGCCACGCCCGTCGCTCGACGCGACCAGCACCCTTCCCCCCTCTTCGAACGGAAGAACCGCCGCCACATCCTCGCCTTCGCCGAGATCCGCCATCAGGCGGAGCGGTTCGCCGAAGCCGCGGCCACCCGGCAGTTTCGAGACCTCCAACGTAAAGACCTTGCCATCGGTCGCCAGCACGATGACCCGGCCGGTCGTCTCTGTGGGAAAGGCCAGCCGCAGCTTGTCGTCACCCTTGAAGGTCAGGGCCGAGAGATCGGCGCCGTGCCCCTTCAGCGTCCGGATCCAGCCTTTCTCGCTCACCACGACGGTCACGGGCTCGCGCTCGACGAAGCTTTGGGACGTCACGGTGGAGTCGAAGAACGGCAGGGCGGCGAAGTCGGTCCGCCGTCGGCCAAGCGGCGTTTCGGGGCCATAGATCTTGCGGATGTCGCGGATCTGCCCGGCGACGGCGCGCCACTGCTGGGCGTCGCTGCCGACGAGGCCGAGCAGCCCGTCGCGCTCCTTGACGAGCTTGTCGTGCTCCTTGCGGAGTTGCATCTCTTCCAGGCGGCGCAAGGCGCGCAGCCGCGTATCGAGCACGTATTCGGCCTGGAGCTCACTAAGCTCGAACACGCGCTTCAACTCGGCCTTGGGCTCGTCCTCCTCGCGGATGATGCGGATCACCTCGTCGAGGTTGAGGAAGACGATCAGCATTCCGGCCAGCACTTCGAGCCGCCGTTCGATCTCGCCCAATCGGTGCCGTGACCGGCGCACCAGCACGGTGCGGCGATGATCGAGCCATTGTTTCAGCGCTTCTCCGAGCCCCACCACGCGCGGTACGACGCCGTCGACCAACACGTTCATGTTGAGCGGCACGCGCACTTCGAGCTCGGTCAGCCGGAAGAGATGCTCCATCATCACCTCGGGCGAGACGTTGCGGGCGCGAGGCTCGATGACGACGCGCACATCCTCGGCCGATTCGTCCCGCACGTCGGCGATCAGCGGGCTCTTCTTCTCGTTGATGACCTCGGCCAGCCGCTCGATAAGACGCGACTTCTGGACGCCGTAAGGCACTTCCGTGACGACCGCGGTCCAGAGGCCGCGTTCGCCGGGCTCGACGGCCCAGCGGGCGCGCAGGCGAAACGAGCCGCGGCCGGTGCGGTAGCTCTCCGCCATCGAGGCCGCATCCTCCACACAGATGCCGCCGGTGGGGAAATCAGGGCCCTTCACGAAGCCCACCAGGGCGGTATTGTCGGCCTCGGGATGGGCGATCAGGTGCAGCGCCGCGTCGCAGAGTTCGACGATGTTATGGGGCGGGATCGAGGTCGCCATACCGACCGCGATGCCCTGGGCACCGTTGGCCAGAAGGTTCGGGAAGGCCGCCGGCAGGACGATCGGCTCGTCCTTGTCGCCCGAATAGTTGGGGCGCAGATCCACCGTGTCGTGCTCGATTCCGTCGAGCAGCAGCTTGGCGAATTCCGTCATCCGGGCTTCGGTGTAGCGGTAGGCCGCTGCCGGATCCCCGTCGATATTGCCGAAGTTGCCCTGGCCGTCGACCAGCGGGTAGCGCGAGGAGAAGTCCTGCGCGAGACGCACCAGCGCGTCGTAGATGGCCTGGTCGCCGTGGGGATGGAAGTCGCCCATCACGTCGCCGACGATCTTGGCGCATTTCTTAAAGGCCGTGGCGGGATCGAGGCGCAGAACCTGCATCCCGTAGAGAATGCGCCGGTGCACGGGTTTCAGACCGTCACGCGCATCCGGCAGTGCCCGGCCCATGATGGTCGAGAGGGCATAGGCGAGATAGCGCTCCTCCAACGCCTCGCGCAGCTTCACCACGATGGGTTCGGCCGGCGGAGAGGGCGGTGGTGCTACGGTTCGGGCCATCGGCGGGTGAAGTCCTTCGAGTCTATCGGGCGTGGCTTCAGCAGATTTGCGCCGACCTGCCTACCCCCAAAGACCTCGGCGGCGCGCACCGTCGAGCGCAGGTCCGGTGCTGCCGAGCAGCGTGTACTGGTTTTGTTCCAGTGACAAGCGCCGGATGCCGACCCGACCGTAGCCGTTCGTGTCGAAATAGCGGCATGCGCTGCCGCATATGTGGAACTCCTGAGAAGCAAGCGCATTCTGAACCTGAGCCCTGACTGTGGCGGGCCAGCACTAGCGAGACCCGACGGTCGAGCCTAGTGAGACCCCACGGTCGACATCGAACCGGCGCGCGAGGCCCTGTGCGCCAGCACCGATCCACCTCGACGCCTCAGGGCGCATGCTTGCGCGGGAGCATCATGAACAAAGCCATCCTCAGCCTATCCTCGGGCATCGCGGCGGTTGTCGCGACCCTGATCGGCGTTGCTGTGTTCAATGCTCCGCAGGCCGCCGATGCGGCTGTCTCGCAGTCGCGCCTGCTCCCCTGCCCGCTTGCCGCCATCGCCGTTGATTCGGGTTACGGCGTGACGTCCAAGGTTCTGCGCCCGGTCTGCGCAACTCACGCCGACTGAATGGCGAGCGTCTCCAGATAAGCGAGACGCGCCGTCGATCGGGCGACATTGCGCGGCGCGAAGACGTCCCGTACTAGAAAGTGATCGGTGAGCCTGAAGGCCGCCGCGAAATGCTCCGGCGTGATGGCTGCATCGGCGCCAGACGGGCGCAGGAATGGCGGCAGCGGCAACAGCCGGTCCGCATAGATGCCGGCAGCTCCCGCCGAGACCGCACGACCCGTCTTCGGCGACACGTACAGCAGGTCCTCGCGGCTACCAGTCGCGGCGCAGCTCGTGAGGTCCAGCCCAAAGCCCAGGGCCGACAGAAAGGTCAGTTCGAACTGCAGCATCCGCAACGGCAGGCTGTCGCGGTCGTCGATCTCGTCCGCGATGGCGTCGAGCATGGCATGAAGAATGGGCTGCGGCTCCCGCTCCGGCAGCAGCCGCGCCAAGCCGCACAGATGATTCACGGCGTGAAGCGAGACCGCGCTGTCCATGATGCCGGCGGCGCGCAGCTTCAGTCCTTCGACGCGGTAGGCGCCCATATGGTGGTCGATGCGGGCGCGCCAGGTCGCCTCCACGGCATTGCCGGGCTGCAGCACGGGCCGCAAGCGGCGTGACCGTCCGCCCTGCACGAGGCCGAGGTGCCGTCCGTGCTCGGCCGTCAGCAATTCGAGGATGACGCTGGTCTCGCCATAGGTCCGCCCCCCCAGAACGATGCCGCGATCCTGCCACTCCACCTGTGTCCCTCCGGCAACGCTGCTGGTGTAACGGAAAATCAGCCACCCTGGGGCCACTTTCCAGGGGCGTGATGGAATGCGTCACGACGAGCTGGAGGTTGAGACTTGGCGATCACGCGCCGCACGATGCTGGGCGGCTCCGCCCTGATGGGACTGATGGGCACGGGAGCGGCGAAGGCCGCCTTCGACCCTGGTCCCTTCTTCTCCGGCACCGCCAAGGACCATGGCTTCACCTACAACCGATCCAACGTTTCGGCGATCGATCCGGTCTGGCAGAGGCAACTCGTCGAGCATCAGCATGACGAAGCCCCCGGAACGGTCATCGTCGATACGCAGAACCACTTCCTCTACGTGACCTTCGAGAACAATACGGCGCTGCGCTACGGCGTGGGCGTCGGGCTCGAGGGCTTCAAATGGTTCGGTCGGGCCACGGTGGCCCGCAAGGCCATCTGGCCGGGCTGGACGCCGCCGCCCGAGATGCTGGCTCGCCGCCCCGACCTGCCGCACCACATGGCGGGCGGCCCCGCGAACCCGCTCGGGCCCCGCGCCCTCTACCTCTATCGCAATGGGCAGGACCTCGGCTACAGGCTGCACG
>JAYVMK010000313.1:0-4141 GCA_043758995.1 Lichenibacterium sp.
CGGCCGCGCGCGCGGGCTTCTTGGCCGTCGAATATGCTTCGCCGTACGAGTTCTCGCCCGCCGTACTACGGAACGCTCTCGCAGCAAACGGCCTTCAACAGGTGTTGATCAACACGCCGATCGGGGATCCAACCCGCGGGGAGGGCGCGGGCCTCGCCTGCCTGCCTGATGCGCGCGAGGCCTTCCGCGATGGACTGCTTCGAGCTCTCGACTATGCGGCGGCGCTGGACTGCGGCCTCGTCCACGTTCAGGCCGGCATCGTGCCGGCCAGGACAATGCGGGCGGAAGCCCAGGCTACCTACATGGAGAACCTGCACTGGGCGGCCGATCTGGCGCAGCAAGGAGACGTTCGGCTGACGGTCGAGCCGGTCAACCGGCGCGACATTCCAGGCTTCTTCCTGAATATCCAGGAGGCCGGCCGCGACATCGTCGAAGCAATCGGCATTGAGCGGGTCGGCCTGCAGTTCGACGTCTATCACTGTGAGGTCGAGCAAGGGGATCCGGTTGGGCGGCTGCGGCGGCTGCTGCCGGTCATCGCGCACGTTCAGCTTGCGGACGCACCCGGTCGGCACGAGCCAGGCACCGGCGACATTCCTTGGAACGGCGTCATCGAAACGTTGAAGACCGGCGACTACCAGGGATGGCTCGGCTGCGAATACACGCCGGCGACAACGACCGCAGCGGGCCTGGGCTGGCGCGAGCGGTGGGCCGACGAGTGACGTGAGGCGGGGTGCGCCCCTCCTCGCCGATCCGGTCGGGGCTAAGCACCCGTAGACATTGGCGCGCCCTCGTCGTAGATATACGCTACATATATAAAGGATCTCGTGATGGACAAGGTGATCGCTGACATTGAGGATCTGGTGGGCCGGACGGTCAGGCGCGACATCAGTCGCCTCGCAGCCTTCTCGCGCGGCAGCCTTGAGCGCGCCGCCCGCTCTATCGCCGACCATCCCACGCCACATGTGGGCATCATCTGCGGCTTCTTCGTGCGTCATGCCGAGCCGCCGTCGCCTGAGACGGACGGCATCAACGGCATGGGTCAGCTCGCGGCCGGCCTGATGGCGGCAGGTATTCCCGTCACCGTCATCTCGGACGCACCCTGCGCCAAGGGCGTCTGGGCCGCGACCCAGGCGTTGCCGGCCCAGCCCGCTCTCGAGATCGTGTCCGTGGACGCAGGTGCCGTGCGGCGGCTCCGGCGTAACCTCGAAGCCGCCGAGACGCCACTGACCCATTTGGTCGCCATCGAGCGCTGTGCCCTCGGTCAGGACGGCAAGCCGCATCGGGAGCACGGTTGGGATATCTCTAACGACACCGCTCCGCTTGATTATCTCTTCGAGGATGCCGGCTGGACCGCCCGCTGGACTACCATCGGCATCGGCGACGGGGGCAATGAAATAGGCATGGGGCTCCTGCCCAAAGAGATCGTCGCCTCCGATATCCCCAACGGCCATCTGATCGCAGCCGCGACGGGCGCCGATTTCCTCATCGTGTCCGCGGTCGCGAACTGGGGGGCCTACGCCCTCCTGGGAGCCTTGGCGCGTCTCCGGCCGGACCTCGCGCCTGCGCTCTTGGGACGCTTCAATGGCGAACTCGAGCACGACATCCTGAAATCCGCCGTCGAACTCGGCCAAGCCATCGACGACAGCCGGGTCGATCGCCTGGGGCAATTGCAGATGACGATCGACCGCCTGCCACTGGAGCGTCACGTTGCGATCATCGACGAGATCGCGGCCCTGGTAGCGGCGGCCTGACGACATGCCCGGACCCCGCATCGTCCTGATCCACGCTACGCCCGTCGCCATGGTGCCGATCCACGACGCCATGCAGGCCGGCTGGCCTGACGCCGACGTCGTGAACATCCTGGATGACAGCCTGTCGCCCGACCGGGCCCGCACGCCGGACCTGACGGAGGCGATGTCGTCTCGCTTCGCCGACCTTACGCGCTACGGTCAGGCGATCGGGGCCGCAGGCATCCTTGTGACCTGTTCTGCCTTCGGGCCTGCCATCGCGCGGGCCGCGGCGGCCCTACCGATCCCCGTGCTGAAGCCGAACGAGGCCATGTTCCGGGCCGCCTTCGGCCATGGACTGCGCATCGGCATGCTAGCGACCTTTGCACCCTCGATCGTCACAATGCAGTTGGAATTCGCCGAGGAAGCCGATGCGGCTGCCTCGGGCGCAACGCTCAGGACGGTGTTGGTCGACGGTGCGATGGCCGCCCTGCGCGAAGGCGACGTCGACGCCCACAACCGTTTGGTGGCCGAGGCGGCGGGCCGGCTTACCGAGTGCGACGCAATTATGCTGGCCCATTTCTCGACATCGCGTGCGGCCGACCTCTGCCGGGAGCGCACCGCCATTCCAATCCTCACGGCGCCAGGTTCTGCCGTCGCGCTGATGAAGACCATGGTCGTAGCATCGCGGGCCACCTAGGGAGGATGGCATAGGTCGAACGGTCACGAGGACACGCGATGCCGCCAGACGCGGAGCCGGACAAGCTGAAGGAAGCGGAGGCGTTGCACCGCGGCAGGCGACCAGCGAAAGGTCCCGCTGTCTCGCAGGACATGCACGGCGGCGAGGTGCCAGCGTCGCAGACCGAGGCGGCGCTCGACCACATCCGCTCCAGCATCATCGACCTGACAATACCTCCCGGGAGCCGGATTGACGAGAACCTCCTGCTCAACGCGTTTCAGCTCGGGCGCACGCCGGCCCGCGAGGCCATCAATCGACTCGCTGCCGAGGGACTGGTCAATATCCAGCCCAACCGGGGCGGCACCTTCGTCCGCAAACTGGACCTGGAGGAGATCGGCCAAATCCTGATCGCCCATCAAGTCAGCGAGAACATCCTCGGCCAGTTGTGCCGGTTTGACGACGAAAGCCTTACGGCCGACCTCACCGCGATCCAGAAGGCTTACCGGATCCAGGTCGATGCGCGGCGCTACCTCGACATCACGGCGCTAAACGAGCAGTTCCACATGCGGATGAATCGGTCAATCGGCAACGGCTTTATCGAGACCTTCGCCCAATCCACCCACCGGCATATCCGCCGGCTTTTGGTCTACCTCTATCGCCTAGAAGCGGCCGAGCCGGAGCTGCACCAGAACCAAGCGTTCGAGCGCAATCTCGGCGAACACGACAGGATCATCGAGATCGTGGCAGCGCAGGACCGCGCCGCCCTGATCGCGCTGCTTCCCGAGCACGCTAGGCACACGCAGGACCGCCTCGTGCGTACCCTGGCCAGCAAGCGGATCGAGCCGTTCGGGCTCAACCTGGAGTCTTCAGCGCCGATCCTGCCGCAATCGTAGGCGCCGAGTCTTACCCGATCAACTCCGACTGTAAGATCTGCCCCGGCGTGCCGTGGACGACCAGCCGTGCGCGGGACGGGAGCCCCTCGGCGCTCGCCCTCGAGTCGGGCAGTTTGGGCACGCTGGATTTCTGTCTCACCGCTTGGCGATCGCTCATGCCGGACCTCCTGGCGGCCGACGAACCAGGACATGCATTTCCCGTACCGGAGCCGACCACCCATGATCCATGTCCTCGCTTTTATAACCACCAAGCCCGGCTTGCGGGATCAGGTTCTCGGCCATTTCCGCGCCAACATGCCAGCCGTCCATGCCGAGAAGGGCTGCCTCGAGTACGAACCCGTGGTCGATGCGCCAGGGGCCGGCCCTGCGCAGGCCCGGCTCGGCGACGACACCTTCGTGGTCGTTGAGAAATGGGCGACGATTGCCGACCTTGAGGCCCATGCCGCCTCGAGTCACATGGCGGCCTATGGCGCCACCGTTAGGATCTCCTAGCAAGCCGAACTATCCGGGTGCTTGCGAGTGCCGCAGCGTGACGGCCTGCACCTCACCGGCGAAGCGTGGGCGCGCGACGCCGTCGTGGTACTCGGCCTGTCCCTGTTCGGACAGGGCTGACGGCCGGCAGAAGCGGCAACATCGGCGTCCGGTTCGCCGCCCAGCGCCGCCGGCGCGAGGACCAGAAGTCATGCTGCAGCGCTATGGGCTTTGAAAGCGGACGAGCTACCTTCGGCGAGGCTTCACCATAACGCGAAGGGCGGCTTTGTCCGTGGCCCCCCGTAAGCAGTCAGGCTGCAATCCACCCTGATCTGTCATAGCGGCCCGGCGAACGCCGTGTTGAGCTTGCA
>JAYVMK010000314.1:0-4354 GCA_043758995.1 Lichenibacterium sp.
GGCGGCACCCTGGGCGTCGGCAAAGGCGACGGGGATGCCGGAGCCGAGCAGCGCCTCGTTGGGAAAGAGCCGGCCCGCCAGCTCTGTGAAGGCCGTGCAGGCCGCGTGGGCTGCCGGGGACTGTGGTCGCGGCGATAGCCCCCGATCGACCGGGCGCGTGCCGCCTACGGCAACCTTCGCCGGGCGCGGGGTTACGGCCAACCCATCGGTCAGGTTGGCCAAGTCGCCAATCGCGTCGTGGCCAAGCCTGCCTTCACCCGGCTCCGCCAGCGTCGAGCGGCAGGTGCCGACCACCACGTCGATGTGCTCGCCGGCCGCGTTGGTCAGGTAGGCGGCACGCGCCGCGTCGGTCCAGTGCCGTAATGGGTAGCTGGTGCCGCGCACGACGAAGTTCCAGCTACCGCCAGGAGCCAGGACGAAGTCTCGGGGACAGGCAATTTCAGCAAAGTTCGAGATGCGGCGGCGCAGGGTGCCATTCTCGATGGCCGATGCAGGATCGATCCGCGCTGGGCCGCTCCAGGCCAATGAGAAGGTCTTGATCGGCGCATCGGTCCCGTTGGTCAGCGTGAAGCTGTAGCGGCAGGACTCCGCCACGTCGCTCGGGGTCCATTCGAGGGCAAGCGTAAACCGTCCGTCCATCATGTCGGATCTCCTCCAGGGCAGTCGTCAGCCGTGCCGCACGCCCGCGGCGTCGAACACCAGCGCTTCGGCGGGGTTGAATGCGACAGTCAGCTTCTCGCCCATGCCGAACGCCGCATCGCCCGAGAACAACCCGGTGAACAGGGCACCGTCGTCATTCAGCGTATGGTGGACGACGGTGTGGATGCCCAGCCGCTCGATCACGGTGGCAGTCATGGTCAGCGCGTGAGGCCCATGGCGCAGCATCAGTTGCTCCGGGCGGATGCCGAGCGTCATCGCTTGTCCGTCCAGGCGGGTGGGCACGCCGAATGGCAACGTCACCTGACCGGCCAGGGCCACGTCGACCACGGTCTGGTTGCCACCGGCGGCGACGCAGATGCCGTCCAGGAAGTTCATTTTTGGCGAGCCGATGAAGCCGGCGACGAAGCGGTTGACCGGGCGCTGGTACAGGTCGATCGGGCTGCCGATCTGCTCGACCCGCCCGGCGTTCATCACCACGATCTTGTCCGCCATGGTCATCGCCTCGATCTGGTCGTGGGTGACATAGATCATAGTGGAGCCAAGCTGGTTGTGCAGCTTCATCAGCTCGAACCGCATCTCCGTGCGCAGCGATGCGTCAAGGTTGGACAGTGGCTCGTCGAACAGGAACGTCTTCGGCTCCCGCACGATGGCGCGGCCAATGGCGACGCGCTGACGCTGGCCGCCGGAGAGCTGGCCCGGCTTGTGCGACAGCCGTGGCGTGAGGTGCAGGATGGCGGCGGCGGCCTCGACCCGGCGGCGGACTTCCGCCTCCGGCCGGCGCTCGACGCGCAAGGGGAAGGCGATGTTCTCATAGACGCTCATGTGCGGATAAAGCGCATATGACTGGAACACCATGGCGATGCCGCGCTTGACCGGGGGCAGGTTGTTCACCACGCGGCCGTCGATCACGATCTCGCCCGAGGTGATTTCCTCCAGTCCGGCGATCGTGCGCAGCAACGTCGACTTGCCGCAGCCGGACGGCCCGACGAACACCACGAACTCGCCGTCGTCGATTGCGATGTTGATGTCGCTGAGCACCTCGGCTGGCCCGAAGCGCTTGACAAGGTGGTTGAGCTGCAGCCGCCCCATGCCGTGGTCTCCGTTCTGCGCGTGATGGGGCAGGGGCGGCCACGCTGGCCGCCCCCTTCAGGCTATGACAGGATCACTTGTATGGACTTACTTGTACAGGCTTACTTGTACTGGCCGATATCGGCCGCCGTCTTCTTCAGGGCATCGGCCGGCTTGGCCTTCCCGGTCACCACCGACTGCACCATGTCGATCATCGCGTTCTGGAAGCCCTTGTAGTCGAGGAACAGCGGCTCCGGTCCGCCGAACGAGATGCCGTCAAGGAACGGCTTCCAGCTCGGGTCCTTGGCCACGAGGTCCTTCACGCCCGGCACCGGACGCAGCGGCGTCAGGCCGTTCGAGACCTCGTAGGCGAACTGGTTGTCCGGGTTGGTCAGGAATTTGGCCAGGTTGACCGCGATCGCCTCGTTGCCGGTGCCCTTGAACACCGCCAGGCTGTCGGTGATCAGCAGCGTGCCGGGGCCTTTGGCGTGCGGGCCGAGCGGCAGGCCGGCAACGCCCCAATGTATCTTGGTCTTCTGCAGCAGTTGCACCGCGCCGACCGAGCCGTGGAACATGCCCAGCTTGCCGTCGAGGAAGATGTCGCGCACCTCCTGTTGCTCGTAGGCGGTCGGGCCGTCCTCGGCATAGGGCACCATGGCGCCAAGCGCGGTCAGCGCCTCCAGGTTCTCTGTGCTGTCCAGGGTGATGTTGCCCTTGGCGTCGATCACCGTGCCATTGTTGGTGTACACCCAGTGCAGGAACTGGTGCATGGTGTTGTCAAAGGTTTTGGCGGCGATGCCGAACCCGGCAATGCCGGTCTTCTCCTTGATCGCCTTCGCGTCGGCCAGCTCCTCGGCCCAGGTCGCGGGCGGGCGCTCCGGGTCCAGGCCGGCGGCCTTGAACAGGTCCTTGTTCCAGAACAGCGCCTTGGTCGAGAACGCGACCGGAATGCCCCACTGCGTGTCGTTGAAGGTCACGGTATCGGCAATGTTGGGGTAGTAGGCCATCTTCTCGGCCTCGGTCATCGGGATGGGTACGATCAGGTCGTTGCTGGCGAATTGCTTCAGCGTGCGTGAGCCGACATAGGCGAGATCGACCGGCGAGCCGGCGGCGGCGAGCGTCGTCACCTTGTCCTGGCACTGCGCCCAGCCGACCGGCTCGATATCGACCTTGAAGCCTGGGTTGGCGGCCTGCCATTTGGCAATGAATGGCGGGTAGGTCGGGTCCACCGTGTCGCCGCACTGGATGAACTTGAGGACCTTGTCCTCCGCGCGGGCCAGCGCCGTGGTCGCGAGCAGGGCGGCAAAGGCGCTGGTGAGGAGCCTGGCTTGCAGCTTCATCGTTGCAGTCCTTCTGTTGCGGTGCGCGAAATGTGCATGGGGTTGCATCGGCACGGGATCGAGCCGGGACGACGGCTCATTGCTTCACGGCGCCGGCGGTGAGGCCCGCGACCAGGTAGCGTTGCAGGAAGATGAACACGACCAGCACCGGCAGGATGCCGACGAAGCTGGCCGCCATCAGCTCGTTCCAGGCCACCGACTGGCGTCCGAAGAAGGCGAACAGGCCAATCGAAAGCGGCATGTATTCCGATTTCGAGTTGAAGGTCAGCGCGAACACGAACTGCTGGGCATACACGCTGAGGAAGCAGTTGATCGCCACCACGACGATGCCTGGGCGGGCCAGCGGCAGCACCACCCGGCGCAGGATGTACAGCCGGCCGGCGCCATCGGCCCACGCGGCCTCCTCCAGCTCCTTGGGAATACGCAGCATGTAGGCGCGCAGCAACCAGATGCCGGTGCCGAGCAGGAAGGCGGCGCCCGGCACGATCATGGCGAAGTAGGTGTTCAGCAGGCCGAGGCTGCGCAGCAGGCGGTAGAGCGGGATCAGCAGCACCGCGCCGGAAAACATGTTGACCGCCAGGAAGCCGCCAAGCAGCGCGCCCCGGCCCGGGAACTCGACGCGGGCGAGCGCATAGGCCGCCGGGATTATCATTGCCAGCGCGATCACCGTGGCTGTGCCGGAGATGAAGATACCATTCAGCATGTAGCGCCACAGCAGCGGCACGGTGGTCCAGATGCGGACATAGGCGTCGAACGAGCCGTTCTTCGGCAGGAAGCGGTAGGGCGAGGAGAATAACTGCTCGATCGGCTTGAGCGAGACCAGGAAGCCCTCGATGAACGGCGACAGCACGAAGAAGAGGAACACGAAGATGCCGAGATAGACGCCGATCTTCTCGTGCCAGCGGAACTTGTCGATCATCGCCGGCCTACCTCGCTTCGGCGTGGGAAAGGCGGTTGACGACGCGGAAATAGAGGAAGCAGAAAATGCCGAGGCAGATGCCGACCAGCACCGCGCGCGCCGCGCCCTCGCCGTATTTATACGAGCCGATGGCGACCCGGTAGGTGTCGATGATCATTGTCGTGGTCTCGCCGCTGGGACCGCCACGGGTCAGGATCCAGATGATATCGAACGAGTTGAAGGTGAAGATCAGCGAGACCATCGACATGGTAAGCACGGCGGGCAGCATCAGCGGGGCGGTGATGCGGCGGAAGCGGTAGAGGCGGCCGGCGCCATCGGTCCACGCCGCCTCGTGCAGGTCTTTCGGGATCGACTGGATGGCGGCAAG
>JAYVMK010000315.1:0-8017 GCA_043758995.1 Lichenibacterium sp.
GCGTGTCGCGGGCGGAAGATCATGCGGCAGCGGCACGGCGCGGCGCCGGACGGCCATGTCGACCTGGGCCTGCAGATTGTCGGCCATGAGTGCCCGCTCGGCGTCGCTGTAGCGGACACCCGCCACGGCCTCCGCGCCCGCAATAGCGGCGGCGTCGATCGTCGTTCCGCTCATCCCTGACTCCGCTGTGGTTCCACTCTGCCGCCATACTGGACAGCTCCGTTCCGCAAGTCCCGTGCCGTCGTGCGCCTAGAGGCTCAGATGCTCCAGGATGCGGCCCCGCACCGCGGGATCTGCCGTTCCGGCGTCGTCAATCTCGCCGCGCTTCAGCACCGCCCACCGGTCGGCCACGCCCAGCGCGAAGTCGAGGTTCTGTTCGACGAGCAGCATGGCCGTGCCGTGCTGCTCGCGCTCGGCCCGAAGGATGCCGGCGATGCGCGACACGACGGAAGGCTGCAGACCCTCGCTGATCTCGTCGATGAGCAGCAGCTTCGGCCGCATCATCAAGGATCGCGCGAGAATGAGCATCTTGCTCTCACCGCCCGAGAGAGTGCCGGCCCGTTGTTTCAGTCGGTCGCGCAGGAAGGGGAAGCTTCCCGCCACATGATCGAGCCCGGCCGCGAGATCCCGATCCGAGCGCAAGGCGAGGCGCAGGTTGTCGCGAATGGTGAGGTCTGGGAACAGCGGCTGCTCCTGCGGGGCATAGCCGACACCGAGCGCGACGAGCCGCGCCGGCGACAGAGCCGCCGTCGAGGCGCCTCCGATGCGAACCGCCCCGCTCATGAGCGGCAGCAGGCCGAGCGCGGTCTTGAGCAGCGTCGTCTTGCCCATGCCGTTCTTGCCGAGCAAGGCCAGGATCTCGCCCGGCGCGACATCGAGCGACACGTCGCGCAGAACCGCGGCGCCGCCATAGCCGCTCGACACGGCGTCGAGGTCCAGCAGGGCCGCGGGCCGGGAAGCCTGTCCTGCCGCGTCAAGCATGTGCGCCTCCCGCATAGACGGTTCGGACGAGATCGGATTCGACCACTTCGGCGACCGTTCCGTCGAGCACCAAGCGGCCGCCATGCAGCACGACGATGCGGGACGAGATCTCGCGCACGAAATCGAGGTCGTGCTCGACCAGCACGGCGGCGCAACCCTCGGCGGTGAGCCGACGAAGGATCGTACCGATCGTCGTTCGCTCGGCCTTGGTGAGGCCGGCAGTCGGTTCGTCGAGCAGGATCAGCCGTGGTTCCAGCGCCGCCACCATGGCGAGTTCGAGCGCCTGTCGCTGGCCATGCGAGAGAAGCCGCACAGGTGTGGCGAGGCTGGCGTCGAGTCCGGTGAGGCGCAGGATGTCGACGGAGGCGGCGGGCAGCGCCAACGTGGGCGCGGCCGCGACCGGGCTCGGCCGCTCGCGGGAGGCGCGGGCGAGGCGGAGGCAATCCGCGACCGTGAGGCTGTCGAAGACGCTGGCGACCTGGAACTTGCGGCCCATGCCGAGCGCCACGATGCGGTCGGGCGTGAGACCGCGCAGCATTCGCCCGGCGAGTTGCACCGTGCCGCGGTAGGGCTCGGTTCCGTCGCTGAGGCAGCGCATCAGCGTGGTCTTGCCGGCGCCGTTGGGCCCGACGAGGCTGACGAGCTCACCCGGCCGCACCGCGAAGTCGATGCCGTCGAGGACCGACAGGCTGCCGTAGCTCTTGCCGAGACCCGACACGACGAGGAGCGGCTCGCTCCTGTCGGCGACGACGGTTCCTGTCGGCAGAGCCTCGAGGAGCGGGGCCGTCGGCTGGCGCAATCCGCGAAGCGACGCCCAGCCACGCCGCAGCGCGCCCGCGAGGCCGTCGGGCAGCAGGATGATGACCACGACGAAAGCGGTGCCGAGGATGAGCTGCCAGAGGAAGGGCAGGTCGCCCGACAGGATCGCCCCGAGATAGTCGATCACGATGGCGCCGAGCACCGGCCCGAGTACGGTGCCGCGCCCGCCGAGCGCCACCCAGATGACGAGCTCGGTGCCGAAGAGGAAGCCAGTGTTCTCGGGCGCCACGACGCCCGAAGCCTGGGCGAAGAGGAAGCCCGCCAGACCCGCCACACCCGCCAGAACCACGGTGAGCAGGATCGAGACGCGTTTTGGGCTGATACCGAGATAGACGCAGCGCGCATCGTTGTCGCGCACCGCGACCAGGAGCTTGCCGGCGTCCGAGCGCACGAAGATCCAGGCCAGGAGCGCAACCGCGATGGCGAAGAGCCCGCAGAGCCGGAAGAAGCCCGGCAGGTCGAGCGGCAGCGTGTCGTAGCCGACGAGGCCGCTGCTCGACCCCGTCCAGGCGCCGCCCGAATAGACCAGTTGCGTGATCACGATGGGGAAGACGAGCGAGATCACCGAGGCATAGAGCGGCGTCGAGCCGTGGTAGAAGGACAGCCAGCCCACCAGCGCGCCGAGCACCACCGGCACGAGGATCGACAGGCCGAGCGCCGCCAGCACCCAGGCCGGCGACGAGCCGAGGTGAGTCAGCACCATGGCGGTCGCATAGGCCCCGGCGCCGAAGAAGGCCGCCTGGCCGAAGGTGAGGATCCCGGCGAAACCCCAGAGGAGATCCACGGTCACGGCCAGCGCCGCATAGACCAGCGAACGCGTCAGCACGTTGACCGAAAACGTGTCGAGCAGGCCCGGCGCCACCCAGACGAGGGCGCCGGCCGCGACGGCGAGCAGAAACGGAACGAACCGGTTGCGCTTCACGAGACGGTCAGGCACGGGCGAAACCCTTCGGGCTGATGCGCAGCACGATGGCGGCCAGGACCGCGATCGAGATGCTGCCCAGGATCGGGCTGACGAAGGTCGAGACCAGCACCTGGACGGCGCCGAAGGCGAGGCAGGCGACGGCAAGAGCCGCGAAGGAGCCGCCCGCCACCATCACCAGCATAAAGGCGCCGATGAGCCACGCCACGCCCATGTTGGGATCGACGGAGGTGAGCGGTGTCAGCAGCACGCCGGCCAGCGCCGCGAGCCCCGCGCCGATCGCGAAAGTGGCGAGCCGCACGCCGGCCGTGTCGATGCCGAGCGCGCGGGCGAGCGCCTCGTTCATGATGACGGCGCGGGCCTGGAGACCGAGCCGCGTTCCGTCGAGCAGTGCCGTGAAGGCGCCCCCGATGACGAGAGCCGCCACGACGGCGAAGAGCCGATAGAGCGAATAGTCGGTGCCGAAAACCGAGACGGTTCCGTCGAGCAGGTTGGGGGTCAGCTGAACGTCGCGGCCGAAGGCCAGCGTAATGACCTGACCGATGACGATGCCGAGGCCCCAGGTCGCCAGGATGGCGTCGAGCGGCCGCCGGTAGAGGGGGCGGATGATGACGAGTTCCGCCACCGTGCCGAGCGCGGCTCCGATCACGAAGGCGAGCGGCAGCGCCAGCCAGGGGTTCAGTCCCAGCTGCGCCGCCACGACGGCGCAATAGGCGCCCACGGTGAGCCAGGCGCCATGGGCGAAGTTGATGATCTTCAGCACGCCGAAGATCGCCAGAAGGCCGGCCGAGACGATGAAAAGGATCGCGGCCGTCGTGACGACATCGAGCAGGATCTGCATAGGGTGACGATCATCCTGAGGGTCCGGGGCTGTCTCACCCCTCGTTCGGCCGGTTCGGCTTCCCTCTCCTGTGGAGAGGGGCCGGGGTGAGGGTCGAGACGCTCTTGCCGAAAGCTTCGAGGCCCGGAGCGAAACGCGCCTCGGTCGCCTTCACCGACCCTCACCCCTTGTCCCTCTCCACCAGGGAGACGGGAGGTTCCGTCGTGACTCTGCTTACTTCAGGTTCGGGCACTGGGCGCCGGGATCCACGTCCTTGAACGTGCCGGCGACCTTGACGGACCCGTCCGACTGGACCTGACCGAGATACATGGAGAGCGGCGCATGATGCTGCTTGTTCATCGTGATCGTGCCGCGCGGACCGTCGAAGGACACCGTCGGCAGGGCCTCGAGCACCTTGGCGCTGTCGGCGCCGCCCGCCTTTTCCACGGCCGCCTTGTAGAGGTAGACGGCCTCGTATTCCGGAACCGACAGGTCGTTGGGGGTCTTCAGGTCGGTGCCGAATTTCTTCTGCATGGCGGCGAGGAAGGCCTTGTTGGCGGGCGTGTCGATGCCCGTGACGTAAGAGGCCGAAAGATAGATGCCGGTGGCGTCGGCTCCCATGCTCTTGGCCGTGCCTTCGTCGACGGCGAGGTTGGCGTAGGGCAGGGTCACGCCTGCGGCGCGCATCTGCTTGGTCAGGGTCACGTTGGGGGCGCCGCCGGCCGTCGAGGTTATGACGGCATCGGGATGGGCGGACTTCAGCTTGGAAATCACGCTGGTCCAGTCGCTGCCGTCCATGGGCAGGTATTCCTCGCCCACGACCTTGCCGCCGGACTTCTCGATGTAGCTCTTGGCGAAGGAGAGCATGCCGCGGCCGAAGGCATAGTCGCTGCCGATGAGGAAGAAGCTCTTGGCGCCTTTATCCTTGATGAAATTGTCGACGATCGGCGGGACCTGCTGCTCGGGCACCCAGGCATCGACGAAGAGGTTACGATTGCAGGAATGGCCTTCGTAGAAGGACGTGTAGATGTAGGGCACCTTGCCCTTGGTCACGATCGGCAATGCGGCATTGCGGGCGGCGCTGGTCTCCATCGAGATCAGCACGTCGACCTTCTTCTGGTAGACGAGCGAGTCGAAGGCCTTCTGGGCGCCGGCAGCGCCCGACGCGTCGTCGGCGACGTCGAGGGCCAGCTTGCGGCCGAGCACGCCGCCCTTGGCGTTGATCTCGTCCACGGCGAGCTGCGCTGCCTGGACGACGGAGGGAGCCACGACGCTGTTGGCGCCCGACAGGCCGACCGGCACGCCGATCGTGATGGGGCCGGCGTCGGCGGCACGGGCGGCCGGCGCCGCAAGGACGACCAGCAGGGCGGTGGAGAGCAGCATCGCTTTGGACATGACGGTTTCCGTTGAGAGCAGTGGAAGGGCAGGGTGCGCTGTTCAGCCGTAGACGTCGGAGCGGCGGTCCCGCAACACCGAGTTGAAGCTGTTCAGATCTTTGGCGCGCGCCGCCTCGTCGAGGTTGACGAGGGCGCTGAGGGTTTCGGGCCGGTCGCGGCTCGCCGGGCCCGCCAGGGCCCAGCCCCGCGGGCCGACGATGAGGCTCTGGCCCTCGAAGGGCTGGCCCCGCTCGACGCCGACGCGATCCGCACAGGCAATGAAGATGCCGTTGGAATGGGCGGCGGCACGATGCAGCACACTGGCCATGGCGGCCTCGCCGGCCGGCTGGTCCGGCATCGGCACCCAGCTGGTCGGCACGCAGACGATCTCGGCGCCGGCCAGCGCCAGGACGCGGAAGGTCTCGGGAAACCATCCGTCGTAGCAGATCGCCACACCGATGCGGCCCAGCGCCGTCTCGAACACCGGAAAGCCGAGGTCGCCCTTGGCGAAGACCAGGTTCTCGCGATCCCAGAGATGGGCTTTGCGGTAGGTTCCGATATACCCCTGCGGACCAGTGACCAGCGCGGAATTGTAGAGCGTATCCCCGGCCCGTTCCGTGATCCCGGCCACGATATGAATGCCGAGCTCTTCGGCGAGCGCGCTCCAGGCCTGGGCGGAGGGGCCGTCGGGGACCGGTTCGCCGAGCTGGAGCGCCTCGTCCACGGTGTCGAACACATAGCCCGTGTTGGCGAGTTCGGGCAGCACCACGAGCGCGCTGCCCTCGGCGGCGGCCGCGCGGATGAGCACCGAAGACCGTGCTACGTTTTCCGCGACAGCGCCGAAGATGGGCTCGAACTGGATGCACGAAACCTTGATCGATGGCCGGTGAGCCTGGGACTCGGACGCCACTGCAACTCCAAAACGCAAAAAGCCTCCGGTTGCGGATCGGGATCCACAGTCCGGAGGCTCTACAGCCAGATGTCATGCGGCGACCCCGCCGCCGGGCAATCCTGCCCGATGCCGCGAGACTATCGATACCGGCCCGGCATGCAAGCCTATACTTCGGGCCGCGTGCCTCTATTCATCTCTCGGTGCCAGCGAGATGTGCAATCCGAGGCCGCTCATGGCGTCGTGGGCCGAGATGAGGCTTTCCGCGACGGCCGTCATGGTCATGCGCTTGGCCGTCGCGCGGTCGCGGATCAGCCGATAGGCGGCCTCTTCGTCGAGCCCGTTCAGTCCCATCAGCACCTTGGTGGCCTTCTCGACGACGCGGCGGCCCTTCATGGTCTCTTCGAGCTTGCGAATCTTGGCGCCGAGGCGGGCCTCGTAGCCGTGGCGGTAGCGGGCAAGCGCGAATTGCGTCAGCACGCCGGCGAGGCGAAGCGGCTTGGTGATCACCGCATGGGCGTTGACGTCGACGATGCTCTTCAGTGCGGTCGGGCTCTCGTAGCTGACAATGGCGACAATGGCGGGCGCCGCGGCTTCGAGCGCCGAGAGGAGCCGCTCGGCCGCACCGTCGTCGAGCAGCGCGAAGACCGTATCGATGCCCTCCGGCAGGATGGCTGGCGGCGGCCAGGCGGCCTCGACGCCGCAGCCGAGGCGACGCAGATGGTCGAGCAGCATGGTTCCCTCCTCGTCGCGAGGATGCAGCACGAGGACGCGCGCGCGGCGCAGGTCGTCGAGGATGCGTCGGGTGCCGGCGCTCACGGCACAGACCCCACGGGCGCATTGGCGCGGCCCCAGGAGGGTTCGAAGCGGGTCGTGGCCAGCCAGGGGTCGGGCCGCACGGGGGCGTCGGCCCGCCAGAGAACGTCGAACTGGCCATCGGGCTGCGCGACGCCGATGCCGGGCGTGAGCCAGAGGTGGCGGTTCTCCGCGTCGAAGGCGAGTTCGCCTTCCGGCGCCGCGTAGCCGGTCCGCAGCGCGGCCTCGCCGAGACGGCCCGCCTCCAGTGTTCCCGCCTCGGCGAGCGCGCGGGCGAAGAGATGGAACTGCGCATAGGCGGTCTGCGACCACATGCTGGGCGGATGCGCGCTGCCGAAGCGAGCACTGAAGGCGCCTGCGAAGCGCCCGTTGGCCTGCGTGTCGAGCGCACCGAAATAGGTGGCGGCCAACAGGTGGCCGTCGCAGAGGTGAGGGCCGATGGCGGCGATCTCGCCCTCGGCGAGCGTCAGGCTCGCGATGGGGTGCCGGGTCCGGTCGATGCCGGCCTCGGCGTAGAGGCGGTAAAGCCGACGAGCGCCCTGTCCCACGACGGTCGAGAAGATGGCATCGGGCGCGAGGCGCAGGATCTCGGCCGAGAGGGGCCGCAGCCCGGCGTCGTCGACATCCAGCGGAACATAGATTTCGCCCACCACGGTGCCGCCACGGCTCTCGACGAGGTCGCGCATCACCCGGTTCGATTCGCGCGGGTAGATGTAGTCGGATCCCACGATGAGAATGCGCGGACCGTGGTGCCGGAGTAGGTGGTCGGCCAGCGGAAAGACGGTCTGGTTGAGCGTGGCCCCGGTGTAGAGAACACTCTCGGAATGTTCGAACCCCTCGTAGATCGAGGGGTACCACAGCAAACCGTCGTGCCGCTCGACCAGAGGCAGTACGGCCTTGCGGCTCGCCGACAGCGAACAGCCGAAGATCACGCCGATGCCTTCGTCGGCCAGCATGCGTCGGGCGAGGCTGCGGTAGGCCCGGGGATCGCCGGCGGGGTCGAGGCAAAGCGGCTCGATCGGCCGTCCCCGCACCCCACCGGCGGCGTTGATTTCCTCGACAGCCAGCGCCGTGCCGAGGAAGTGCTCCGTCTCGGTCAGGCCGGTGACGCCGCTCCGGGAAAACAGGATCCCGATCTTCCAGCTCGGCGGTTCGTCGTCAGGCATCCGCAACACCCTCTCGCCGAGATGAACGCTCCCGGCCGAACAGGAGTGTCACGCGCATCGGCGGAGAGGCAAGCGCTGGACGCCGCTCCTTGAAGGCCCGGTGTCATGCGACCGTTGATCACGACCGAGACGGCTCCTGGAAAATGGCTTGACGACGCAGGCACCATCTCCCTATCTGCACTCGAATTTAGAATGTTTCCAAACTGCAGGGTGCGCGATGAAGCGTTT
>JAYVMK010000316.1:0-18931 GCA_043758995.1 Lichenibacterium sp.
GAGTGGTCGAGAGATCGGACGGCGCGGGCTCGGCTTGAGCGGCGCGGAAGGCGGGCGTCTCGTCGATGTTGCGGCGCATGTAGAAGCCCACCGGCACCAGCGCGGCGCCGAGCAGAAACAGCGTGCGCCAGCCCCAGGACTCCATCTGCTCCGTGGTGAGCAGCGTGCTGAACAGCGCCGCGACACCGGAGCCGAGGACGAGGCCTGCCGCCACGCTGGCCTGCTGGAAACTGCCGTAGAAGCCGCGCCGATGTTTCGGAGCCCATTCCACGATGAAGGCCGTGGCGCCGCCCCATTCGCCGCCGGCAGCGAAACCCTGCAGCAGGCGGCAGACAACGAGAAGCAACGGCGCCGCGATGCCGATCGTGGCATAGCCCGGGATGAGTCCTACCCCGACCGTGCCGATCGCCATGGCGAAAATGGTGAGCAGCAGCGCCGCCTTGCGGCCGCGCGTGTCGCCCATGCGGCCGATGATGATGCCGCCGAGCGGCCGGGCCACGAAACCCAGGCCGAACGTGGCAAAGGTCGCCAGCAGCGCACCGACCTCGTCGCCGCTGGGGAAGAACGTCTTGGAGATCGTGGTGGCGACATAACCGTAGACAGCGAAATCGTACCACTCGAGCACATTGCCGATCACGGCGGCGCGCACGGCACGGCGGCTGTCCTTCTCGGTGAGCGCATCTGCGACGCCCGAGACCTGTGGCATCGGATCTGTGCCGGCCGAGGTGAGCATCATCCGGAGGTCTCCTGCCTGATCGCTGACCAGCTTGCCTAACGGACTTGCAATACGGTACGGCGTATTGCATTGTGATACGTAACAGTAACGTGGAGAGCGGCTGAGTGTCAATCGAGCGTCGGGTCAAGCCTCTACGCGACGACCCGCTCCACGTCGCATCCGTGGCCAAGGCCTTCTCGCTGCTCGAAGCCTTCGGCCGGTCCAGCGGTCCTCTGGGCCTCGCCGATCTCGCCACCCTGTCGGGTCTCGACAAGAGCGCCACGCAGAGGTTCGCCCATACGCTCTGGCGCCTCGGCTACCTCGAAAAGGACGAGCGCACCCGACGCTTCCGCCTAGGCAAGCGCGTGCTGGACACGGCCTTCAACTTCCTGCGCGCGGACGGCCTCGTCGAGCGCGCCACACCGGCGTTGATCGAACTGCGGCGCGCCTGCGGCGAACGGGCCAATCTCTCGCTTCACGACGACACGACCATGATTTATGCGATCAGACAGCAGACCCACCGGGAGTATTTCGCAGGGTCGCTGATCGGACGCCGCATCCCGGTCTTCTGCACGGCGGGCGGGCGCGCCGTCCTCTCTCAACTGCCTGAGAATACCGCCGCGGCCATCCTCGCTCGGTCGGATCTCTCTCCCCTGACGCCGCGCACGCTCTGCGAGCCTTTGGCGATCATGGACAGAGTGCGCGCCGCCGCAGCCGACGGATTTGCGCTGGCGGTGGAGGAAACCACGCTCGGCGAGATCACGGCCGGTGCCGCCGTGATGGATGCGACGGGCCGGCCCATCGCCGCCGTCCATATCGCGGCCTCGACGATCGACTGGACGCCGACGGTCTTCGCCGAGCGTTTCGGGCCGCTCGTCAGCGAGACCGCACGGTCCCTTAGCCAGAGCCCGCGGATCGTCCCGGACCGAGGTATCTGACGCCACTGCCGCTAGCGCCGACTTCGGAACGCGATCAAGACGGTCAGTGCTACCGTCCGACGCTCAGCTACGCTACTTTCTCCCGATGCGGCCCGTCGGTCTCGCCCTTTGTTTGATCGTCCTGGCCGGCTTACTCGCCGGATGCGCCCGGACGGCCGACCGCGACGAGGCGGCCATCTGCGCCAGCGCCGCCGCCGGCCTCGTCACGCCAGCGCGGGTTCGGGTCACGGACGCCGGTCCTTTGCCGCGCGATGTCCAGGGCCGGCCGGGCGTGCGCCTGACGCTGGCGCCCGACGATCCGGACGTCGTGCTGCCGTGGCTCGTCTGTCGCTTCGCCGCCGAAGGACCCGACCCCCAACTCGTGGATCTCGTCACCATCAGGGGACCTCTCGACGAGACACACCTCGTCCTGCTTCGTCGGTTCTGGCTCGGCTCCGAGGAGGCCTCGGCGGCGGCCCGCGAGGAGACCGCTTTCGCTCTCCCGCGCCTTCCGTTCCGCCTCGCCTACGCGTTGCAACAGGCCCTGAATGCGCTGCCCGACGCGGCCGTCTACGGCCTGATCGCGGCGGCCTATTCGCTGATCTATGGACTCTACGGCCGCATCAATTTCGCCTTCGGCGAACTCGCCGCCGTGGGCGGGCTCGGCGCCGTCATCGGGGCGGGTCTGACACGCGATGCGCCGGCCGCCGCGATCCTGATCCTGGCGGGCGGCCTCGGCACCTATGCGGCGGCCCTGCATGGCGCCGTGCTCGACCGACTCGTCTTATGGCGGCTGCGTCGGGCGACAGGTCAGCACGGCCTCGTGGCCACGATCGGCGTGGCCTTGGTGCTGCGGGAATATCTGCGGCTCGCCACCAGCTCCCAGCCGCTCTGGGTTGCGCCGGTCCTCGCCGAGCCCCTCCATCTCGCGGCGGCTGGCGACTTTGTCGTCACCGTCACCCCGATGGCGCTGCTCCTCGCGGGTGCCGCGGCCCTGGCCTCGGCCGGGCTACTCGCCATGTTCAGATTGACCGGCTTCGGACGAGACTGGCGCGCCTCGGCCGATGACCCATTGGCGGCGTCCCTCATGGGCGTCGACCCTCGCCGACTGTCGCTGCGCACCGCGGCGCTCGCCACGGCTCTCGTCGGCCTCGCCGGCGCTGGCGTGACGCTCAACTACGGAGGGATCGGCTTCGACTACACGACCGGCCTGGGCCTGAAAGCGCTCATCGCCGCTGTGATCGGCGGCATTGGCTCGGTGCCGGGCGCTTTCCTGGGCGGCATCGGCATCGCCCTGATCGAGACGGCCTGGTCGGCCTATCTCCCGACGGAGAATCGCGATCTCGCAGTCGACGTCTTGTTGATCGTGACTTTAGTGATGCGCCCCGGCGGGCTTTTCGGAATCCGAGAACCTGTGACGCGGCGGCAACCATGACTTATGTGGCGTTCCGCCTCTCCAGCGAGCCCGATGGAGAGGCGGAGTATCGCAACAGCGATCGTCGGCACCGATCGTAAAGCCGGCGCAAGAATACGACGTTACTGGACGACGGCGGGCGTTACGGTGCGCTGGTCACGCTGGAGCGCAGCGCGGCTCTTGTGCGATTGGTAATAGTGCGAGGCTCCCGAGCCAGCCGCGCAACCGGCTGCCGCTCCAGCGATGCCGTGATGCAGAGCATGACCCGCGATGCCGCCGATGATCGCTCCCGTGATGCAGCCGCGAGCTTCGGCTGCCGTCGAGGCACCGACCAGCGTTCCCGCGCAGAGTGCCGCCACCATGATCCGACGCATTGAAACCTCCCTCTTCAGACCCGGACACAACACGACCGCGGGCGAGAAGTTCACGACCGAGGCGCACGCGCCTCTCACCGGAGTGGCGGAAGCTCCGGATCCGAGCCGGTTTCTCCCCGGGACCCCTGCCGTTTCCCGGCCAGCGGCTGAGGCGGAACCGCGGCGCCTTCGCCGAGTGCCCTCTGCACCATGATGCTATCGGCCCAATGGCCGAATTTGAACGCCACGGCCGGCAGCAGCCCGACGCGGCTGAATCCGCAGGCCTCGTGCAGCTTCAGCGAGGCTTCGTTGGCGCCGTCGATATAGCCGATCATCTGGCGGTAGCCGCCCGCCGCGCAGGCGTCGACCAGCGCCGGCAGAAGACGTCGGCCGATGCCGAGGCCCACTCGCTCCGGATGAACGTAGATCGAGTGCTTGAGCGTGTAGCGGTAGGCCGGACGCTTGCGGAACGGCACCGCATAGGCATAGGCCGCCACCTCGCCGCCGAGCTCGGCCACGAGATGGGGAAGGCGTTTGTGGCGCATGTTGCGGCGCCGACGCTTCAGGTCCTCGGCGTCGAGCCCTTCGGCCTCATAGCCGCCGAGGTCGCCGATGCCGCGCGCGATATGGTGAGCGTAGATCGCCACCATGGCGGGCACGTCGGCATCCGTCGACGGCCGGATCACCAGGGCGGCGTCGGCGAGTTCCGTCACGGGGCTCAACCCTCGCGCCGCCTGTCCCGCGCCGCCGGCCCGCGGGCGCCCTCGCGCATCACATAAGTGTAGAAGCGGATGCGGCCGCCCGGATCGACCTCGCGATAGACGCCCTGGATCTCGGCGTCGAGGCCGGGGAAGAGGTTCGAGCTCTCCTCGAACATCTTGAAATAGTCGAGCATCGGCTTGGCCCGCGGGCCGATCCGCTCGCCCGGCACCAGCACGCCGATCCCAGGCGGGTAGACCAGCATCAGCGTCGTCACGATGCGGCCTTCGGCTTCCTCGATCGGCACGTAATCGACCCGGTTGCGGACCAGCGCGCGGACGGCCTCGTGCGGCGGCACCACCATCTCGGGCAGGTGCTCGGGCGAGAACATGGCGCGCTGCAGCCGGCTCGTGCCGTGGCTGCGATGGAAATCGTGGAACGACCGGCAGAGCTCCTGGATGCGCATCCCGCCGTAGCGGCTGCGGCGACGGCGAACGAAGTCCGGCATGACCTCGTCGAGGGGCGCATCCTCGTCGTGCAGCCGCTTGAAGGCCACCATGGCCGAGATCAACGTGCCGGCCTTGGAGGATTCCACGCCGGGCGTCAGCAGGAACAGCATTGAATTGAGGTCATTCTTCTCCGGCACGATGCGGTTCTCGCGCAGATATTGCGCGACGATCGGCGCCGGGATGCCGTAGTCGGCATAGTCTCCGGTCGCGGCGTCGAACCCCGGCGTGAGGATCGTGAGCTTGTTCGGATCCGTCATGGCGAAGCCCGGCGCGACGTGCCGGAACCCGTGCCAGTGGGCGCCGGGGTCGAGCGCCCAGAAGCGCGGATCGGTGGCGAGATCGTCGGTCGGCACGCTCTCCCACGGCACGTCGCCGGCCGGTTCGTCCTCTGTCTCCGGCATCGATACGGTGTCGGGCACGAAGGGCTCGAAGAACCAGCGCTTCTTCGGATCCTCTTCCTTCGATTCGAACTCGCGGCGGATGGCGCGGATCTTCTTGCGGAGCTCGATGCCGAGCCGCACCGTATCGTCCCACAGCACCATGCCGGAGCGGCCCTTCATCATCTGCGCGCCCACGTCCAGCGAGGCGAAGATGGGGTAGAAAGGCGAGGTCGAGGCGTGGAGCAGGAAGCTCTCGTTCATGCGCCGGTGCTCGACGCGCCTCTCCTGGCCGCGGATATGCCCGTCCTTGGTATGAATCTGCGACGCCTGCGAGAAGGAGGCGAGCTGCTTGTGCGCCGATTGCGTGGCGATGACGCCGGGCGAGTGCGGCCCGAGGTCCTTCAGCCCCATGGCGAACCGGCCCGCGAAGAGCGGATGGAACTTCATGAAGCCCGCCCAGGCCTCGTCGAACAGGATATAGTCGCAGAGGTGGCCGATCTTGGCGACGATCTGCTCGGCCGAATAGATCGTGCCGTCGTAGGTGCATTGCTCGATCACGGCGACGCGGAAGGGCCGCTCCCGCTGCCAGGCGTCGGGATCGGTGACCAGCGGATTGGTGCGGATCCGCTCGCGGATCGCCTCCTCGTCGAAGGCTTCCGCGAACATGGGGCCGATCAGCCCATAGGCGTTGCGGTCCGTCGGAAGGAAGATCGGGATGCCTTCGCCGAGGAACAGCGCGCCATGCAGCGCCGCCTTGTGGTTGTTTCGATCGAAGAGCACAAGGTCGCCTTCGGCCACGAGGGCGTTCAGGACGACCTTGTTCGATGCCGAGGTGCCGTTCAGGACGAAATAGGTCTTTTCGGCGCCGAAGATCGTGGCGGCTTCGCGCTGCGCCCGGAGCGCCGGGCCCTCGTGCACCAGCAGGTCGCCGAGATCGAGCACGGAATTGTCGATATCGTCGCGGAAGATCGCCTCGCCGAGGTGCTCGACGAAGATGCGGCCGATGGGCGAACGGTTGTAAAAGACACCGCCATTATGCCCCGGGCAGGTCCAGAGCTGGTTGCCCTGCTCGGCGTAGTCGACGAGCGCGCCGAAGAAGGGCGTCTTCAGCGTATCGGCATATTGTTTGACGCGGCTGACGAGGCCACGGGCGATGAAGTCCGGCGTTTCCTCGGCGAGGAAGATGTAGCCGTCGATGAAATCGACCACCTCGACCGGAATGTCCTCGAGCCGCTTGCGGCGCACCATCACCACGATGGGCATTTCGAGGCCCCGTTTACGCATGAGGTTGACGAGGGCCGCGGTCTTGCCTTCGAAGCCGCGCTTGCCCCAATCGACCACCATGCAGCCGATGGCGGCATCGGTCTGCACCGCGATGGCGGCATCCTCGACGCGCCGCGCCCGGATCACCTCGAAGCCGGATTTCTCCACCGCTCCGACGATCTGTTCGATGCGGCGACCTTCGAGGTCGTCCGGATCGAAGGTGGGCGTGCACATCAGCACGGTGAAGCGACGGGTAAAGTCCAAGGCGTTGCCTCCTGTGCCCCCACCCGCCGGGCGGGACGGGGTCGGGCCGCTTCAATCGGAGCCATCTGTGACGAAGGCGTGACGATGGGCGGCTCAGCGCATCCCGGTACAGGTCGTTGACCGCCTCGCCAAGCCGAGGGTCGCGGCGGCTATTCGCCGGCGAGCCAGCGCAGCGTCCATTCGGTGCCCTGTCCGGGCCGGGCCAGCGCGCCGGCGAGCCAGGGGAGGAGCAGCTCCGCTTCGTCTTTCAGCGTGAAAGGCGGGTTGACGAAAACGAGGCCGGAGCCGGCGAGCGGCCCCGCATCCGGATCGCCGACGAGCATATGAATCTGCAACACGCGCCGGATCCCGGAGGTGGCCAGGCCCGCAACGAACCGTCCTACCGCGGGCCGGTCCTTCAGCGGGTACCAGGCCATGTAGCTGCCGGTCGGCCAGCGCTTGTGGGCGCGCAGCAGGGCGGCGAGCAAGGTCTCGAACTCGCGAGTCTTCTCGAACGGAGGATCGATGAGGACGAGGCCGCGCCGCTCCGGCGGAGGCAGGACGGCGTTCAATGCCGCGTAGCCGTCCGACGCCAGGATCTTGATCCGCCGGTCGCTGCCGAGATTGTGGCGCAGCGTCTCGGCGTCCTCGGGATGGAGTTCGCACAGCGTCAGTTTGTCCTCCGGCCGGAGCAGCCATTGGGCGACGGCGGGTGAGCCCGGATACTGATGCCATGTGCCATCCGGCCCGCGTGGGCCGACGGCCGCGAGATAGGGCTGGAGGATCTCGGCGATGGCGGAGGGCAGGGCGGCAGAATCGATGCGACCGATGCCGTCGCGCCATTCCCCGGTGCGGGTCGCTTCGTCGCCGCCGAGATCGTAGAGGCCGAGGCCCGCATGGGTGTCGATGAAGCGCAGCGGCGCGGGCTTCGCCGTCATGTAGGCGAGGACCCGGGCCAGCAGCGCGTGTTTCAGGACATCGGCAAAATTGCCGGCATGGAAGGCATGGCGGTAGTTCATGGCGGCCAGTCCTAACCGCTTCGTGGGGTCTTGACATCCGGCGTGACCGACGCCGAAGGGAAACCACGGGCGGGCGCCGTCGCTTCTCGGCACATCAGAGGGGATGATCTATGCGCCAAGCCGTGTACCGTTTCAGCACGGCGACGAACCGTAGGGGGCTCTACGAGGTCACTCACGAAGTCGTCGACTGGATTGGAAAGCAAGGCATCGAAACGGGCCTTCTCACGGTGTTCTGCCGCCACACGTCGGCATCGCTCGTCATCCAGGAGAATGCCGACCCCACTGTCCGCGTCGACCTCGAACGGTTCTTCGAGCGAATCGCTCCGGAGGGTGCTGGTTACGCCCACGATTGCGAAGGACCCGACGATATGCCGGCCCACCTCCGCACGGCCCTGACGCAGACCAGTCTCGCCATTCCGGTGGGGGATGGCCGGATGCTGCTCGGAACTTGGCAGGGGATCTATCTTTTCGAGCATCGGTCGCGGCCGCACCGCCGCGAAATCGTGCTGCATCTCCTTGGAACTTGAGGCTTCTTCGTCACCAAAACCTTCATGAGGCTGAGGCGACACTGACTCCGAATCATCATGACGGTTTAGGATTCGTGAAACCCGACCTGCAGGCTGTTCCGCGACCGCGTCCTGTCGGACATCGGAGCACTCTTAACCGGCCTTTACCCGTCTACTGCTGTTGCAAAATGTCAACATCGGCCAGAAAACGAACGACCTTGAGCCTCTCGGTTAGCGTTTGGCTAAGCTCTCACTTATTCAGCTAATGCTGATTGTTTGTCAGTCATGACGGAAACTTTCTATTCACCGGTCATTCACCACTTCGGTTGGATAGGGATATTCTGCCTACACTGTGCGTATATTTGTTGGTTGAGGCGTTCCGATCCACGGATCCTCTTGCACGATGCGCGCATTGAGGGTTAAGGGAAGGATGGAGGTACGTGACCTGTGACGATAGATCGAGCCGCGGCTTGACCGACCGTCGCGTGGTTATGCTTCGTACAGGGTCCTGCCTGTAAGTTGGGAGATGGCGGCCGATCCGGACCGAGTTCGGATCACCGCCGCATGAGGAGATTGAGGATGTCCGGTTACAGCTACGGTGGTTACAGCTACGGCGGTTACAGCTACGGCGGCTACAGCTACGGCGGCTACAGCTACGGCGGTGGTTACGGCTACGCCTACAGCGCAGCGGCCTAAGGCTTTCAAACACAGCGGCGGCCTTCGGGCCGCCGTTCTCGTTCAGTATTTCTTCCTCTGTCTGGGTTTCTTACGCGCTCTCGGGGAGCGACCCCATCGTGGCGTGCAACGAAGTCTGTGCGTTGTCATTGGCCTCTGACGCAAGTTGGAGCGTCGGCAAGCGTCATCATCATGTCCTGTCCCGCAGTTCAGGCGGACCCTGTATCGTCGTCACGACCGGTCTGGTTCGACGTCGCGGTTCCCAAGCTGCTTTACGGCCTGCGCCTTGCCGCCGCCGTGTGTCTGGCCCTCCTCGTCGCGTTCTACCTGCAGCTCGATAATCCGTCCTGGGCCGGAACTTCAGCCAGTATTGTTTGCCAGCCCGTGCTTGGCGCCTCGTTGCGCAAGGGCTTCTTTCGCATGGTCGGGACCGTCGTGGGTGCCACGATGAGCGTCGTGTTGACCGGTGTGTTTCCGCAAAACCGGGTCGGTTTCCTGGTCGGAATGGCGCTGTGGGCTGCCGCCTGCTCCTTCGGCAATACGTTGACCCGCAACTTCTCGGCCTATGGATTCGCGCTGGCGGGATATACGCTGGCCATCATCGCTGGCGATTCCATTTCGGCTCCTGATCAGGTCTTCCACCTGGCCATCACCCGGGCGACCGAGATCATCATCGGCATTGCCTGCGCCATGGCGGTCATGGGCCTGTCGGAACTCGGTCAGGCCCGAGGCGCTCTGGCCCATTCCGTCGATGCGATCGGCCGGGAGATCCTGGCCCGCTTCAGCGACCTCCTGCGCGCTCCAGCCGACCATCTGCGCGAGGGGCCGGACCGTCGGCGTGCTTTGATCGGACAAGTGGCGGCGCTCGACCCCCTGATCGACCAGGCTATCGGCGAAGAGGCCGAATTGCGCCATCGCGTCGCCATCCTGAGAGACGCCACGTTCGGTCTGTTCGCGGCCTTGTCGGGCTGGCGGATCGCCGAGAGCCATCTCGCCGCGCTTCCGGACGACGAGGCTCGATCCTGCGCCCCCGCCGTCGCCGACGCTCTCCCCCAGGTTTGGCATGCTGCAGCCATTGCGGAGTTCGAACCTGCATCGCAGGGCGCGGCTGAACGGCACGACGATTATGCTGCCGCGCGTGCGCTGGCCGAGGTCAGGACGAAGGATGGCGTTTCGCTGCGGCTGCTGGCGGATGCCGCCGGCAATGTCGTGCTCGGCTTGGCCTCTGCCGCCAATGGATTGACCCTGTTGCGTGATCCGGCCAGGGCCAGGGATCCGCGTCACCGGCCTGGCTTTGTGGTGGCCGATTACCTGCCCGCAGTGGTCAACGCCCTGCGCACCTTTTTCGCCATTCTGGCCGGTATCCTGTTCTGGATCCTGACCGAATGGCCCAGCGGGCTCGGTGCCATCACGTTCCTGGCGGTGACCGTCCTTTTGCTCGCGCCGCAGCAAGAGAAATCCGGGCGGGCCGCGCTTGGATTCGGAATCGGCACCGTCCTGACGGCCTGTCTGGCCGGCATCGTCAATTTCGCACTTCTGCCCAACCATGAGGGCTTTCTGGCCCTGGCCTTGATCCTGTCGGCCTTCCTGGTGCCGCTCGCCGCACTCTCGACGGTTCCGGCGCTGGCCCCATATCTCGTGGCCACGACGATGAACTTCACGCCTCTGGTCGGGCCGACCAATGAGATCAGCTTCGACACGTTGGGCTTCTACAATAGCGCGCTCGGCATCGTCAGCGGCTGTCTCGCGGGCGCCCTCGCTCTGGCGCTTGTTCCCCCGGTGCCACGAGGGACCAGGGCGGATCGACTGGTGCGGCTGACCGTGCGGGATCTGCGCGCCATGGCGGCCGGCCGTTCGCACCTGACGCCCGACCTCTGGCAGCATCGCGTCTATGCCCGGCTGGTCGCCTTGCCCGAAGACGTCGACCCGATCTTCGGGTCGCGCCTCGTGGCGGCTCTCTCCATGGGACTTCAGGTGCTGCGGGTCAGGAGCCTCGCCAAGGCAGACGCGGTCGGCGAGGCGTTGCGCGACAGCCTCGACCGTCTCGCCGCCGGTGATGTCGACGGCATGCTGGCGGGCCTCGACGGAGTCGATGCCGCGTTGCGCAGCGCCGACGACGGGGACCTCCGCATGCCGACCGCGCTTCGCGTGATACGCGACGTGGTTCGGCAGCATCGCCACGAATTCGCCGGAGCGGCCTGATGGGCTTCGTTGAAATCGATGTCTTCGGCGTTTACATCGCGCCTATCGTGCCGATGATGATGCTGGCTCTGGCCATCACTCTGGCGCTGCGTTGGGTCGCCGTCTCGGTCGGTCTGTTCCGATGGATCTGGCATCCGGCCCTGTTCGAGTTCTCGCTCTACCTGATCATCCTGACCGGAATCGTGCTCACGGTCGGGACCCTGAAGCTGCACGGATGATGCGGGGCCGGCATGTCTGACGTCACCGCCCGCGCAACGCCGCGCGAAGGCGATCCTCGCCCTACGGAGGCCGGACGCACCAGCTCCGACACGGAGGCGGGCAGGGGGCTGCCGTCGCCCCGCCGCGGCTGGCGCATCCTGCCGATCCTCCTGACCCTGTCCCTCGCCATCGTCGCCGCCTATGCGGGCTGGCTTCTGTGGAATGCCTATATGGCGTCGCCCTGGACCCGCGACGGAACGGTCCGGGCCTATGTGGTGACGGTCGCGCCCGAGGTGAGCGGCCAGATCGTCGCCTTGCCGGTGCGCGACAACCAGTATGTCCATAAGGGCGACCTCCTGATGAAGATCGACCCGCGCGACTATCGCGTCGCCATCGATCTGTCGCAGGCCGCCCTCGACCAGGCGGAGGCGGATTTCACCAACAAGCAGACCCAGGCGGCACGCCGCCTGCAACTGACCGATCTCGCCACAACGGCCGAACAGCGCGAGCAATATGTGTCGTCGGCCAAGATGGCGCAGGCGGATGTCGAGCAGCAGAAGGCCAACCTCGACCGCGCCCGAATCAACATGGACCGGACCGAGATCCGCTCGCCGGTCAATGGCTGGGTCACCAATCTACTCGCCCAGCGGGGCAATTACGCCACTATGGGCCAGACGGCCCTGTCGGTGGTGGATGCCGACTCATACTGGGTCGACGGCTATTTCGAGGAAACCACCATCGCGCCGATCCGGGAGGGTGACCCCGCCAGGATCTATCTCCTCGGCTACAGGCAGGTGGTGCTCGGACACGTCGATTCCATCGCACGCGGGATCGTGGTGTCGAATGCTCAGCCGGGCCAGAGCGGCCTCGCCACCGTCAATCCCGTTTTCACCTGGGTCAGGCTCGCCCAGCGCGTGCCCGTGCGGGTGCACATCGACGAGGTACCGCCCGGCGTCCGCCTCGTCGCCGGCATGACGGCCACGGTCGAGATCGACTCGCCGGCCGGTGCACGGCCACCCATCGCCGATACCGGTGCGGCGCCCGGATCCGGCGCGCCCCAGAGCACCTCCGGAAACCTGCCTGCGGCGGCTCATGGCCCGGCGCCGCAGGATCCCATCAGCTTCACGGCCCCGATCACGGCTGCGGGCGCTCCGATGGCGCCGGCCGGTCCTCCGCCGGCCGCCCCGGGGAAACCCTGACCGCCTCCACCGCGGTTTGTGGTAAAGCGAGCCAAGTGGCCCGGACGGTCCGGGGGCGAGGATAGGTTCAGTGAGCGACGAAACCCTCGGTGAAACGCCGCCGCATGGCTGGATCAGCCTGCCGGCATTTTTGGCGGCTCTGCTTCTGGTCATAGCGGGACTGAGCGGCGCCTGGTCGGTGATCGACGGTCGCCACGGACTGGCCGTCACCGATCGCGCTCACGAGACGATCGTTCGGCTCGAACGGGTCTTGTCGTCGCTGAAGGACCTCGAAACGGGCCAACGCGGCTTCCTGCTCACCGCCGACGAGGCCTACCTGCAACCCTATAACGAGGCCCTGCAGCGGCTCGGGCCGGATCTCCAGACGCTCGGTGGTCTCGACGTCGACGCAGCCCAGTTGCGGCGATTGGTGGTCGAGCGCCAGGACGCTGCGGCCCGCACGATCGCGCAATTCCGGGAGTCGGGCTCGACGAGCGCCATCGCCACGATGCGGACCGGAGCCGGCAAGCTCGCCATGGACCGGGTCCGCAGCTTCGTCGCCGATGCTCAGGCGCGCGCGGCCGCCACCGTCGATGTCCAGGAACTGCACGACCGCACGCGCCTTATCCCGGTCGAGATCCTGGCGGTGGGGTCGACCCTCGGCGCCATCGCGCTGATCGCCTGGTTGGCGGCCAAGCGCCGCCGGGAGCAGAGAACCTCCAACGCCTTGCTCGAAGGCGTGCTGGGTTTTGCCCCCGTGGGTCTCGGTTTGCTGGATTCCAGCCTCCACGTCCGCCACATGAACCGGTCCTTGTCGACCATGAGCGACCGGGCGCTCAGCGCCACCGTGGGATCGAGCATCTGGGACGTGCTGCCCGACCTGCGCGAGCCGCTGGAGGCCCGGTTGCGGCAGGTCGTCGAGGGCGGAAGACCCATTCCCAACATCGAAGTCAGGGCTGGGGACACCAAACCGCGCGATTATCAGGTCACGTTCTATCCGATCCGGTCGGTTGGAAACCGCGAGAAGGTCGAGGGCGCCGGGATGGTGGTCTCCGACATCACGATCCGCAAACGGACCGAGGCCCGGCTACGCGACAGCGAGGAGCGATTCCGCACCTTGACGGAAGCCAGCGCCGCCATCGTCTGGACGTCGACCCGCGATGGCAATTTCGAGGTGCCGCAGGCCGAATGGGCCAGTTTCACGGGTCAGTCGGCGGACGACTACAGCGGTCTGGGCTGGCTCGATGCCATCCACCCGGACGATCGGCAGGCGACGCTCGACGCCTGGCATGTCGCCCTGCAATCACGCGAACGCTACGTCGTCGAGCACCGGTTGCGCCGGGCCGACGGACTCTGGCGTCACATGGACGTGACCGCGGTGCCGATCCTCGACGACGACGGCGACGAGGTGCGGGAATGGGTCGGCCAGCATAGCGACATCACCGAGCGCAAGCTGGCGGAACTGGAACTCTCGGCCGCCAAGGAGGCGGCGGAATCCGCCAACCGGGCCAAGAGCGCCTTCCTGGCCAATATGAGCCATGAGTTGCGCACCCCGCTCTCCGCCGTCATCGGCTACAGCGAGATGATGGAAGAGGAGCTCGAGGACGCCGGGCAGATCGAACTGCTGGGCGATCTGCGCAAGATCGAATCGAACGCTCGCCATCTTCTCAGCCTCATCAACGACGTCCTCGACCTGTCGAAGATCGAGGCCAACCGAATGGACACCTATGCCGAGACGATCGACGTCGCGGCCCTGATGCGCGAGGTCGCCGGCACGGTCGACGGACTCATCAAGGCCAAGACGAACGTGCTCTCGCTCGACCTCGGTCCAGACCTCGGGGCCATGCGCACCGATGCCGTGAAGCTGCGCCAGTGCCTGTTCAACCTGATCGGCAATGCGGCGAAATTCACCGAGAATGGCGTGGTCACCCTGTCGGTCCGGCGCGAGGGCGCGGGCCCGGACGGCACGCTCGTCTTCGCCATCCGCGATACCGGCATCGGCATGACGGAGGAGCAACTCGGGCGGCTGTTCCAGCGCTTCACCCAGGCCGACGAAACGACGACGCGGAAGTTCGGCGGCACGGGTCTCGGCCTCGCCATCACCAAGGCCTTCGCGCGCCTGCTCGGCGGCGATATCGGCGTGGACAGCACCTATGGCGAAGGCACGACCTTTACCATCACACTGCCCGCCGCCATGCCGGAGATGCTGCGCGAGGAGGAGGCGCCGCCGGCGGCGAGCCATGCCCCGATGACGGGAGAACATTCCGGCGTCCTCGTCATCGACGACGATGCCGCCCAGCGGGACCTCATGGTGCGCTTCCTGGAGCGCCAGGGCTTCACCGCCATCACGGCGGCCGATGGCGCCACCGGCCTCGAAATGGCGCGCCAGCATCTCCCCCGCGCCATCCTGCTCGACGTGATGATGCCGAAGATGGATGGCTGGTCGGTGCTGACCGCCTTGAAGGCCGATCCGAAGCTCGCCGCCATCCCGGTCATCATGGTGACCTTCGTCGACGAGCGGACGCTCAGCGCGACGCTCGGCGCCGTCGACCTCGTCAACAAGCCGGTCGACTGGGACCGGCTGAAGAACGTGCTCGACCGCTTGCGTGAGGCGGAGGGCGAGGTGCTGGTGGTCGACGACGACCCGAGCGTGCGCGAGAGGCTGCGCACCATGCTGGAGCGCTCGGGCTATACGGTCGGTGAAGCGGGCGACGGCGCCGAGGCGCTGAAGCGCGTCATGCATGGGCCGCCCCGCGCCATCCTGCTCGACCTCACCATGCCGGTGATGGATGGATTCGCCTTCCTCCACGCGCTGCGGGAGCGGCCGGGTTGCCAGGACATTCCCGTGATCGTGTTCAGCGCTCGCGACATTTCCGCCGCCGACCGCGAGCAGTTGCGTGACGCCGATCGCATCATGTCCAAGACCGCGAGCCTCAAGGACCTCACGGGCGAACTCCGCGCCCTGGCGCCGCCCGAGAACGCCGTCCCGCCTGAGACTACCTCCGCGGGATAGGGGAGACGGCGACATCCCCCACACTGCAGTGATGGCGTCTACATAACTCACAGCTGGGTCGCCCGGCGAACCTCCCCTCTCCATTGTGGAGAGGGGGGACGGTCGGGGTCGACAAAGCTCGAGTTTGAAGACGTCCGCCCTTCCTCTGATCACTCTTCCAGAGCGTTGCCGCGGTCGCGCCGGGGCAGCATGCCACCGGCCGTGGCGAAGATCTCCGTCACGTCGGGGCCGAGCTTGCGTTGCCAGTTCGGGCGTTCGTGGCTGGTACCCGGGAGGTTGACGGCGACCGTTTCGCCCACGAGATCTTCGGCTTGCGCCACCGCCAGCATGCAGGGCGTTTCGGCGACGAAGCGATGCGCCGCGTCGGTCACCTCGCGCGACACTTCTCCGGCGTCGGACGACTGCACCCCGACCGCCTCGGCGAAGCGCTGCTTCTCCTCGGACCGGTCGCTCTCGGCCTTGGCGGCGACCTCCGGGCTCATGTGGCCGATGGATTGCCGCTCGCTGTAGTCGGCGCCAGTCCACCAGCCGGCCAGCGTCGGCAGGTCGTGCGTCGCCACGCAGGCGACGGCCTTGGCCGGATAGGCCTGGCGCTGCAGGAACTCGAGCCCGTCCCGCTCGAAGAACATGACGCGATAGCTCAGCACGTCGGCGGCATCGAGCTTGTCGCGGAAGCCGTCCGGCACCGTGCCGAGATCCTCGCCGATGACGAGGCAGCGCGCGCGATGGCTCTCGAGCGCCAGATCGGCGAGGTTGCGCTCGAGATCGTAGCCCACATAGGCGCCCTGGTCGCCGCCGACGCCGTCCGGTACCCAGAACAGGCGCTGCAGCCCCATGGCATGGTCGATGCGGAGCGCGCCGGCATGCTGCATGTTGGCGGAGAGCAGCGTCGCGAACATGGTCGAGGCCTCGGCGACCGGGTTCGGCGGCGGCAGGCTCCACACCTGGCCGGTGGCCGAGAACGGATCCGGCGGTGCCCCCACCGAGACGCCGCGGGCGAAATTGCCCGCCTCGGCCCAGGATTCCGCCCCGTCCGGCGCCGTGCCGACCGCGATGTCGCGGTAGAAGCCCAGCGACAGGCCGGCCGCCTCGGCCCGCGCCGCCGCGGCGGCGAATTGCGCCGACGCCAACCATTGCAGCCAGAGGTGATAGCGGACCCGCGCCGCATGCGCTTCGGCGAAGCTTGCGATCCCGGGCCCGGTCGGCTCGCGCAGGGACGGATCCCAGAGCTGCCAGGGCTGGCGCGGGAGCGTTTCGGCGATGCTTTCGAAGATGGCGAAGCGGCGCAGCGCTTCCCCACCGGCGGCGACGAAATCGTCGAAGGCCGAGACGTCCCGGCCGCCGGACGATCGGCGCGCGTCGAAGCTCGCGAAAGCCGCTTCCAACACGGCGGATTTCGCCGCCCAGACGCCGACGTAATCCACCGCCGTCGTGGCGCGCAGCCCGTCGAGGAGGCCGGCCTGTCCGGCGAGGATGCGGGCCGCCTCGGGCGCCGCGCCGACGATCCCCGGCGCCGTCACGTCGATATAGGCCGGGTCGAGGAAGCGGCGATCGGAGGGGTTGTAGGGGCTGGCGCGCCCCCGGTCGGCGGCGAATTGCGCATGCATCGGGTTCAGCCCGACGAAGTCGCCGCCGTGCCGTGCCGTCTCCTCGGCGAAGACCCCGAGCGTGGTGAAGTCGCCGATGCCGCCGTCGCCCTTGCGCCGCAGCGTATAGAGATGCGCCGAGACGCCGAAGCCGCGCCGCCCCGCCCGGTAATCGTCGGGGATGAAGCAGCGACGCGGCGCCACCGTCAGCAGGCTGGCACCCGCCGCATCGCCGTCGAGCACGATGCGATGGCGCCCGGGAGGCTGGGGCGGCAGAGCCAGGCGCAGCCGCACGCCGGGGCGCCCGTCCGGCGCAGTGAAGTCGCGGCGCTCGCCGGAATCGACGTCGAGGCTCTGGACGTCCTCGGAGCCGTCTTCGCGCAGGATCGTGAATTCGTGACGGCCCGTGAACCCGTCCGCCGCGACGTCGAGCGCCACCGTCGACCCGGTTCGGCCGACGACGCTCGGGGGCAGGGGGCGCAGGCGGCGGTCGGAGAGGCGGGCCAGGCTGTCGCGCGCCTCGCCATCGGTCCCGGCCTCGAGCCCCATGGCGCGCAGCAGCGCGCGCTTGGTGTCGGGGGACACGTCGTGGCGCTCACCCGCGCCTCCGAACCACTCGGGCGCGATGCCGGCGGCTTCGGCCAGCGTGGCGACGACCTGTTCGGACGAGGGCCGTTTCACCGCGCGCGGCGCCGCGCCCTCGCGCTCGACGAGGAGCACGACGGAGCGGGGCTCCAGAATGGCCTCGCCATGTTCCTCGGGAAGGGCTGGCACGCCTTCGCTGGCGGTGTCGAGCGCGCGGCTCCAATGGAAGCCGGGGCGCGGCTCGGGTAGCGCCATCGAGAGCGCCTCCTCGCCGGCATGGAAGGCCGCTACGACACGGTCGGCCTCCTCGCCGGCCTGGCGCGCGGGCGCAGCCAGAACGCCGATCAGCGTCGGAGACTTGGGATGTTCCCAATCTTCGGGCTCCGGCGTCCGGCCGTCCGGCAGGCGCCAGACGATGTCGGGGAGGTCCGTCCCATCGAGGGGAGTGCCGGTCGGGAAGCGGTCCCGGGTCAGGGCCGGATGCGCGGCTCTGAGATCGAGCAGGTGGCGCGTGAAACCCAGCATCGGATGATCGGGCTGCGACCAGTCGAGCCAAGTCAGCGCATTGTCCTGGCTGTAGGCGTTGTTGTTGCCCTGCTGGGTGTGGCCGAGCTCCGTGCCGGGGCCGATCATCGGCGTGCCGCGGGACAGGATCAGGGTCGCCAGCAGGCTGCGCTGGTCGCGGGCGCGGGCGGCCAGGATCGCGGGATCCTGCGTCGGCCCTTCGATGCCGTGGTTCCAGGAGAAGTTCTCGTCGCGGCCGTCGCGGTTGTTCTCGTGGTTGGCCTCGTTGTGCTTGGCGTCGTAGGCGACGAGATCGGCCAGCGTGAAACCGTCATGGGCGGTGACGAAATTGACCGAGCGCGAGGGGTGCCGCTTGGCGGCGAAGAGATCGGCCGAGCCCGTGACGCGGTGGGCCAGCGCCGCCGGCCCGGCCCGTCCGGTCCAGAAGCGCCGGATGTCGTCGCGGTACCGGTCGTTCCACTCGCCCCAGAGCCCGTCGAACTGGCCGACCTGGTAACCGCCGGGGCCGAGGTCCCAGGCTTCGGCGACGAGTTTCAGGGAGCGCAGCAGCGGATCCTGCGCGATGGCGGCGATGATGGGACCATGCGGATCGAAACCCGCCCGACGCCGCCCGAGCACCGGCATGAGGTCGAAGCGGAAGCCGTCGACGCCGCCGAACCGGGCCCAGGCGCGCAAGGAATCCAGCACCAGCCGGACCACGACCGGATTCTCGGCGTCGAAGATGTTGCCGCAGCCGGCATCGTTGACGTAGCGGCTCGGATCGGAGGCATCGAGCCGGTAGTAGGAGGCATTGTCGAGCCCGCGGAACGACAGGGTCGGCCCGAATTCGTCGCTCTCGCCGGAGTGATTGTAGACGACGTCGAGCAGCACCTCGATGCCGGCCGCGTGCAGCGCATCGGTGGCGGCGCGCACCTCCGGCCAGCCGCCGGGCGCGAGCCGCGGGTCGGGCGC
>JAYVMK010000317.1:0-13979 GCA_043758995.1 Lichenibacterium sp.
CTCATCGAAACAGGCGAGACCCTGCGATCCGGGCAATTCGGACCGTCGTGGATCGAACCGAACGCCCGGATGACGCGGCCCTCGGGTCGCCAGACGGGCCGGACCAGGAACGGCGAGGACGGGCTAAGGCGCCAGTCTGGCAAGTCGTGGTCGAGTGGAGCGGAGTGGCATGAAGTTTCCGAAGCAGACGACCCTGCGCAAACGGTGCATCCTTACCGGCAACGGCGTCCATTCGAATGCTCCTGTCACGCTAATCCTCCATCCCGCCGAGCCCGATAGCGGCATCGTTTTCCTCCGGACCGGACTGCCCGAGGGCGCCACGCGCCGCATCGAGGCCAAATGGTCCCGCGTCTCGGCCACCGATCTGTGCACCGTTCTGGGCGATACGTCGCTGGGTTCGGTTTCGACCGTCGAGCATCTTCTCGCGGCCTTCGTGGGCCTTGGTGTCGACAATGTCGTGGTCGAAGTCGATGGCCCGGAAGTGCCGATCATGGACGGGTCATCGGCGGCTTTCGTGGCCGCCCTCGACAAGGCCGGCCTCCGTACCCTTTCGGCGCCGCGGCGCTTCCTCAAGATCCTGAAGCCGGTCCGCATCGAACACGGCCGTTCGTTCTCCGAACTCCGGCCCGCCGACGCCGGCTTTACGCTCGATGTTGAGATCGACTATCCGGTCGCCGCCATCGGCCGCCACCGCAAAGCGCTCGACCTCACGCCGACCAGCTTTCGCCGCGAGATCTCGCGGGCCCGCACCTTCGGGCTGCTGCGTGACGTGGAGCGTTTGTGGAAGCTCGGCTTCGCGCTCGGATCCTCGCTCGAGAACTCGGTTGCGGTCGACGACGACCGGATCCTCAACCCCGAGGGTCTGCGTTCCAGCGACGAATTCGTGTCCCACAAGATGCTCGACGCCGTCGGCGACCTCGCCCTGGCGGGAGCGCCGATCATCGGCCATTACGCGGCGTTCTGCCCTGGCCATAAGATGAACTTCCTGGTGCTCCAGGCCTTGTTCGCCGACCGCACGGCCTACAGCTTCGTCGAGGCTCCGGTCCAGGTGACGTCGGGCTTCGCCGATTTCGGCGGCTTCGCCCCGCTTCCGGCCTTCGCGGCCGAGGCCAACTGACTCACGACGACCTGTCAGGCGGCATCCCCGGTCGCTTCCAGCGTCTTCGGTCGCGCGTGCCGACCCAGTAGTTGCAGCGCCGCAACATCCAGACTTTTTAAAGCGGAGCAACGCTGCGGCGGTAACCGGGCCTTAATCCCACCCCGCCGACGCCCTATTGCCTCACCGCATGGATCGTGTTCTCAGGGCGTTGCGTCCCGCCCCTTCTTCAGCAGATCGAGCCCTCACGATGGTGTCTGACCGGTTCCGAATGGCCATACGATTGGTGCCCGTTGCGGCCCTTCTGGCTGTTCCCCTGGCGGGCTGTTCTGCCCTGGACACGATCAACCCTTTCGGCGCCGGCGAGAAATACGAGACCAAGATTCTGCCGGAGACCCCGGCCAGCGACATCTACGATCAGGGGCTCGCGCGCCTGCAGAAGAAGGATGGGGCCGGCGCTGCAAAGAAGTTCTCTGAGCTCGACAAGCAGTATCCCTTCTCGGATTGGTCGCGCAAAGGTCTGATGATGCAGACCTATGCGAATTATCAGGCTGGCGACTACGATACCGCCATCTCGACAGGCAAGCATTTCTATCAGCTGTATCCGAATGCACCGGATGCGCCGTACGCGCTATATCTGCAGGCGATGTCCTACTACCAGCAGATCCCGGACGTGTCGCGCGATCAGGAAAATGCCGCCAAGGCGCTCGACCTGTTCCAGCAGATCGTCGCCAAATACCCGAACTCCGAATACACCGACGATTCCAAATACAAGATCCAGGTGACGCGCGACCAGCTTGCCGGCAAGGAAATGTCGACCGGGCGGTTCTATCTCAACCGGCGGAACTACGTCGCGGCCGTGAACCGGTTCCGCGAGGTACTGGCCAAATATCAGACGACGCGGCATGCCGAAGAGGCGCTGGAGCGTCTCACCGAGGCCTATCTGGCGCTGGGCATCACCAGCGAGGCCCAAACGGCCGCCGCCGTGCTTGGCCACAATTTTCCCGATAGCCCTTGGTACAAGGATGCCTTCGCCAAGCTGCAGGCCGACGGCTTGGAGCCCAACGAGGATCCGGGATCGTGGATTTCGCGCACCTATCACAAGGTGGTGGGCTGACGGCCGGCCGGCCGAAGCCGCACGGGATCATCGCGTTCGCGTTTTGTTTCCCGGCTCCGAAGGGTTCGTGCTATAGAGCCGATCGTCCGTCGACTTGATGCGCGTTTTCCATGCTCGTCCAGCTTAACATCCGCGACATCGTCCTGATCGACCGGCTGGACCTCACCTTCGGTGCCGGTCTGACCGTGCTGACGGGAGAGACCGGCGCCGGCAAGTCGATCCTGCTCGACTCGCTGGCCTTTGCGCTCGGCGGCCGTGGCGATGGCTCGATGGTGCGCCAGGGCGAGAAGCAGGGTCAGGTCACGGCCGTTTTCGATCTCGCCCTCGACCATCCCGCCTGGGACGTGGTGCGGGCTCAGGATCTCGAAGCCGACGGCACGCTTCTCCTGCGCCGCATCCAGATGCCCGACGGGCGCACCCGGGCCTTTCTCAACGATGCGCCGATCAGTGCCCAGACTCTGCGCGATGTCAGCCGACAGCTCGTCGAGATCCATGGCCAGCATGACGATCGCGCGCTCGTCGATCCCGCCGCCCACCGAACGCTGCTCGACGCCTACGGTGGTCTCGATGCCAAGCTCGCCCGCGTGCGCGAGGCCTTCACGGCCCGCAAGGCGGCCGAGCGTCACCATGACGAGGAACAGGCGCGGATCGCCAAGGCGCAGGCCGATTCCGAGTACCTGCATCACGTGCACGAGGAACTCTCGAAGCTGAAGCCGCGCCCCGGCGAGGAGGAGACCCTCGGTGAGCGGCGCTCGGTCATGCAGCAGGCCGAGAAAGTGTCGGGCGACCTCCGCGACGCCTACGAGAGCGTGGCGGGCGAAGGATCGCCGCTGACGACCTTTTCGGCCCTGCTGCGGCGTCTCGAGCGACGCGCCGTGCAGGCACCGACCTTGATCGAGCCCTGCCTCAAGGCGCTCGATGACGTGCTGGTGGCGCTCGACGGCGCCACCGCGGCCGTCGAGGAAGCTTTGCAGGCTGCCGACTTCGACCCCCGCGAATTGGAGACCGTCGAGGAACGGCTCTTCGCGCTTCGGGCGGCCGCCCGGAAACATTCGGTGTCGGTCGAGGAGCTTCCGGCTCTTCTCGACCGGTTCACGGCCGACATCGAGGCGCTCGATGCGGGCGAGACCCGTCTTGCTGGGCTCGCTCAAGCCGTCGAGGTCGCGCGCGAAACCTATCGCCGGGCCGCCGAAGACCTGTCCAAGGCCCGCACAGCGGCCGCCGGCCGGCTCGATACCGCGGTCAACCGGGAACTCGCCCCGTTGAAGCTCGAACGGGCCCGCTTTTCGACCGAGATCGCCTCCGATCCTGCCGGTTCCGGGCCGGAGGGCATCGACCGTGTGGAATTCTGGGTCTCGACGAACCCGGGCACCCGCCCCGGGCCTCTGACCAAGGTCGCGTCGGGCGGCGAACTCGCGCGCTTCATGCTGGCTTTGAAAGTATCGCTGGCCGATCGCGGCTCGGCGCCGACGCTGGTCTTCGACGAGATCGATACGGGCGTCGGCGGTGCGGTGGCTGACGCGATCGGATCGCGGCTCGCCCGGCTCTCGGCCAAGGTCCAGGTCTTGGCCGTGACCCACGCGCCGCAGGTGGCGGCGCGCTCGGCGAGCCATCTGCGGATCTCGAAGAACGTGCTCAAGGGCGAGAGCCGTGTCGCCACGCGGGTCACCCCGCTGGCCGAGGACTCACGCCGCGAGGAGATTGCCAGGATGCTGGCAGGCGCTACGATCACGGAGGAAGCACGCGCCGCGGCGCGTCGCCTCATAGAAGCTGCGAGTTGAGTCTGCAATGACGATGACGAGGCCGAACGGAGTCGCGTGACGGAAGCACCCGATGCGGAGCGGCCGCGCCCACACGGAGGCCGGGATCGAGAGGAACGGACCGGCATGAGGCGCGTGAAGGTCGTCTTCGAGGTCGTCATGGATGCCTACTGGCGGCTCGCCGAGGACGATGGCTGGGCGATCGCGAGCCATCTCGCCATGTCGACACTGACGTCGATGTTCCCATTCCTGATCTTCGTGACCGCCCTGGCCGGTTTTTTCGGCTCGGCGGAGCTCAGCGAAAGCGCCGCCAGCCTTCTCTTCGACGTGTGGCCGCGGCAGGTCGCGGCTCCCATCGCTCATGAGATCCATGCGGTTCTCACCACGGCGCATGGCGGGCTGCTGACCATCGGCGGGCTTCTGGCCATCTACTTCTCGTCGAGCGGCGTCGAGGCTTTCCGGGTTGGGCTGAACCGCGCCTATGGGGTGCGGGAACGGCGGACCTGGTGGCTGCTGCGGCTCGAATCCATCGCCTACGTCCTGGTCGGAGCCGCGGCGCTGCTGGCCCTTGCCTTCCTGGTGGTGCTGGCACCGCTGTTCTGGGGCTTCGTCGTGAAATTGGCGCCGGATCTGGTGCGGCTTGGTGGGCTCTTCACGCTGGCGCGCTACGGCGTCGCATCGACGATCCTGGTGGCGGCCTTGATCATTGCTCACAAGTGGCTGCCGGCAGAACGCCGGACCTTCGGCCAGATCGCGCCCGGGATCATCCTCACCGTCGTCCTGTCGCTGGTCTTCAGCATGGCCTTCGGCGCCTATCTGTCGGAATACGCCCGCAACTACGTCACCACTTACGGCGGCCTGGCCTCCGTGATGATCGCCTTGCTGTTCCTCTACGCGCTGGCCAGCATCTTTGTGTACGGCGGCGAACTCAACGCCGCCATCATTCGCAGGCGCACGGCGGTGGCGGAACCGCGCTCGATCAGCAATGTCACCATGCTGTCGGCGCGGCGCTCGCGGTTCCCGAAGCCTTGATCCGCGACCTGCCGCTCAGCCTGCGCGCTTCTCGATATTCGGCAGGAAGTAGGTCAGCAGCCCCAGCACCGGCATGTAGGCGCAGATCTGGTACACGAAGGTGATGCTGGTGTGGTCGGCCACGATGCCGAGCACGGCAGCGCCGAGCCCAGCCATGCCGAAAGCGAACCCGAAGAACAGGCCCGAGATCATTCCGACCTTCCCGGGCACGAGGTCCTGGGCAAAGACCAGGATCGCCGAGAAGGCCGAGGCCAGGATCACGCCGATGATCACGGACAGAACCGTGGTCCAGAACAGATCCGCATGCGGCAGCAGCAGCGTGAAAGGCAGGACGCCGAGGATCGAGCCCCAGATCACCAGCTTGCGTCCGAACCGATCGCCGATCGGGCCGCCTACGATCGTGCCGACCGCGACGGCGCCGAGGAAGATAAAGAGGTGCACCAGCGCCTCCTGCTTGCCGATGCCGAACTTGGTCATGAGGTAGAACGGGTAGTAGCTGGTTAGGCTCGAGAGGTAGATATACTTCGAGAAGACCAGCAGCATGAGCACCGTGACGGCCATCAGCACCTGACGGCTCGACAGTTGCGAGGCGCCGGTCGCGGCTACGACCTTCTTGCGGGCACGGCCGAGATGGGCGGAATACCAGCGGCCGATGCCGGTGAGCACCAGAATCCCGGCCAGCGCCACGAGGGCGAACCAGGCGATGCTGCTCTGCCCGTTCGGCACGATGATGAAGGCGGCCAGCAAGGGCCCGAAGGCCGTGCCGCCGTTACCACCGACCTGGAACAGCGATTGCGCGAAGCCGAAGCGGCCGCCCGACGCCAAACGCGCGACGCGTGACGCCTCGGGATGGAAGATCGACGAGCCGACGCCGACCAGCGCCGCCGCGATCAGGATCATGCCGAAGTTCGGCGCGAAAGCGAGCAGGACGAGGCCCGACAGGGTCACGGTCATGCCCATCGGTAGCGAATAAGGCAGGGGGCGATGGTCGGTGTAGAGGCCGACGAAGGGCTGCAGCAGCGACGCCGTGAGTTGGAATACCAGCGTGATCAGGCCGATCTGGCCGAAGCTGAGGGCGAACTCCTGCTTCAGCAGCGGGTAGACCGCCGGGATCAGGCTTTGCAGCAGGTCGTTGATGCCATGCGACAGGGCAGCCGCCCCGAGCACGGTCATGATCGGGCCGCTCCGCGCCATCGCGCCGCCGCCGATGCCGGCGACCGACGCGCCCCCTACCCTATCGTCCATGACGCGTCCTCCCGCTATTGCGCCGCTGGCTGCCCTCGGCTGAACGAGGTGCGGCTTTGCCCGCCGCGGCATCGTTCCGGCTGCGGGGGTGCAGGAAGGCTGAGCCCTCCCGACACGATACTGAGCTTGATCTACGCTTCCGCTGCGCTGGGCGCCACAGGCGATGCCGGAGCGGCACTGCGTGAAGCAGGTGCCTGCCATGCAGCAGGCGGCGCCGAGAGACGTCGTTTCAGCGCCGCCGCGTTGTCACCCGGACGACACGGACCGTCTGCATTGCGACCGCCGGTCGCCATTACAGCTTGTGACACTGAGTTCGGCGTGAATAGTCATGGACGAGACGCTTTCACGGAACTTTTTGCAGAGTCCTATCGCATTATGTCGCTCGCCGCCGTCGCCGCCCACCAGCCCGAACAAGTTCCGGCTTCTGTCATCGGCGATTTGGATCTGGCCATCGACCGGGCGGCGGCGGCGTTGCGCCGCGAGCAGCGCGCCGACGGCCATTTCGCCTTCGATCTCGAGGCCGACGCGACGATTCCGGCCGAATACGTGATGCTGCGGCACTTTCTCGGGGAGTCGGAGGCCCCGATCGAGGACAAGATCGGCCGCTACCTGCGCCGCACACAGGAGGCGCATGGGGGCTGGCCGCTGTTGCGGGGCGGCGCCATCAACGTCTCGGCCAGCGTCAAAGCCTATGTGGCGTTGCGCATGATCGGCGATTCGGTCGATGCGCCGCACATGGTGCGGGCGCGCGACGCCATCCTGGCGCAGGGCGGCGCCGCCTACTCCAACGTCTTTACGCGAATCACGCTGGCCCTGTTCGGCATGGTGCCGTGGCGCGCCGTCCCGGTCATGCCGATCGAGATCATGAACGCGCCCTCGTGGTTCCCCTTCCACATCTATCGGATCTCCTATTGGGCGCGCGACACGCTGGTGCCGCTGCTGGTCCTGATGGCCTTGAAGCCCCGGGGCGTGAATCCGCGCGCCATCGACATTCCCGAACTCTTCGTGACGCCGCCCGAGCGGGTGCGCATCTGGCCCAAGGGCACCAACCAGGTCGGCGGCTGGGGCATCATCTTCGGTGCGCTCGATAAAGTGCTGCAGGCGGCCGAGCCGTATTTTCCGAAGGGCAAGAGGCAGAGCGCCATCGACAAGGCCGTGGCCTTCGTGCGGGCGCGACTGAACGGCGAGGAGGGCCTCGGCGCCATCTACCCCGCCATGGCCAACACCGTGATGATGTTCCGCGTCCTCGGCGTTCCGGACGACCATCCCGACGCGGTTCTGGCGCGCGCCGCCGTCGACAAGCTTCTCGCCATCAAAGACGAGGAAGCCTTTTGCCAACCGGCGCTCTCGCCGGTTTGGGACACGGCGCTCTCCGCCCATGCGCTGATCGAAGCCGGCGGCGATCATGAGCACGCGGCCGACCGCAGTCTCGACTGGCTGAAGCCTTTGCAGGTGCTCGACGTCAAGGGCGACTGGGCCGAGCAGCGGCCGAACGTCCGTCCGGGCGGCTGGGCCTTCCAGTACCGCAACGATCACTATCCGGATCTCGACGATACGGCCGTCGTGGTGATGGCGATGGACCGCGCCCGCGGCCGCTCGGGAAGGACCGGCTTCGACGAGTCGATCGCCCGGGCCCGCGAGTGGGTCGTGGGGTTGCAGTCGAAGAACGGCGGCTGGGCGGCCTTCGACGCCGACAACACCTCGACCTACCTCAACTACATCCCCTTCGCCGACCACGGCGCTTTGCTCGATCCGCCGACCGCCGACGTGACGGCGCGCGTGATCTCGATGCTGGCCCAACTCGGCGAGACGCCGGCCACCAGCCCCGCGATGAAGCGCGGCATCGACTACCTCTTGGCCGACCAGCATCCCGAGGGGGGCTGGTACGGCCGTTGGGGCTTCAACTACATCTACGGCACTTGGTCCGTGCTCTGCGCATTGAACGCGGCCGGCATATTGCCGGACTCGGCGCCCGTGCGTCGGGCCGTCGCTTGGCTGCTGTCGATCCAGAACGATGACGGCGGCTGGGGCGAGGACGACCGGGGATACGAACTCGACTACAAGCGCTACAGCCCGGCGCCGTCGACGGCGTCGCAGACCGCCTGGGCGACCATCGCCCTGATGGCAGCCGGCGAAGTCGACCATCCGGCGGTCGAACGCGGGATCGCCTTCCTGCGGGAGACCCAGGCCCCCGACGGGTTCTGGCCCGAAGAGCTCTTCACCGGCACTGGATTTCCCCGGGTGTTCTACCTGCGCTACCACGGCTACCCGAAATTCTTTCCGCTCTGGGCTTTGGCGCGCTACCGCAACCTGAAGCATGCCAACGCGCCCACCGTCATGGTGGGCATGTGAGCATGCCCCCGATCCTGGCCGTCACCGGCCTGCGCGCAGAAGCGCGCATCGCCTCGGGCTATGGCGTCATAACGGTGGCGGGCGGCGGCGATCCGGCTCGTCTCGCCCTGCTGCTCCAGGCGGCGCTCACCCGCGGGGCGCGCGCAGTCATCAGCTTCGGCATTGCGGGTGGCCTCGCCCCGGGCGTGGTGCCCGGTACCGTGTTGATCGGGCGCGGCGTGCATTACGCTGGCGAGCGCACCGAGACCGCCTCGGCCTGGGTGGTTCGGCTTGCCGCAGCCCTGCCCCATGCGCTGGTCACCGATATCGCAGGCGTCGACGTCCCCGTAGTGGGTGCAGCGGACAAGGCGGCGTTGCACGGGCACACCGGAGCCGCAGCGGTCGACATGGAATCGCATGTCGCCGCCCGACTCGCCTCCCTTCATGGCGTGCCCTTCGCGGCGCTGCGCGTCGTCGCCGACCCGGCCGAGCGGACGCTGCCGCCGGCGGCGCTGGTCGGCATGCGTCCCGATGGCACGACGGATATCGGCGCCGTGCTCCGGTCTCTGGCGCGGGCACCCCGTCAACTGCCGGCCCTGATCCGTACGGGTCTCGACGCAAAGGCGGCGTTCGCGGCGCTGAAAGCCAGCCGCCGCGACCTCGCCACCCTCTTCGATGGCGGCGGTGTGGGCCGGGACGGCGGGTTCGACGTCGTCGGCGATCTTGATCTCGATCCGGCCGGCCTGCGCCGCAATGCGGCCGAGTTCCGCGCCGGGTAGCGGACCCTCGACGACCCTGATTTGAATCGCTCGTCACTGCGGCCGGTTTGCTGAGGCGCTGCGACTTTCGCAGGCGATCGGGCTACGCGCTTCTTCGCTCCGGCTCCGACCGATGCTCGACGATCAGGGCTTCGGCACTGGCGGCAGGGACGGCCCTGCTGAACAGATAGCCTTGTCCGAACGTACAGCCACGGTCGGCAAGACGCTGCATGATGTCGGCGCTTTCGATGCCTTCCGCGACGGTCGGCATCCCCAGGCTCTTGGCCAGGCCCAAGACTGCATCGACGATCTTCTCGCTCTCCGGGTTCGCCACCATGGATTGGACGAACGAACGGTCGATCTTGATCTTGTCGAACTTCATCTCACGCAGGTGATAAAGGCTCGAATAGCCGGTGCCGAAGTCGTCGAGCGCCACTTGGACGCCGATCTGCTGCAAGGCCAGCAGCGTCGCCTTGGCAGCCTCAAGATCGCCGACCAGGGCCGACTCGGTCACCTCGACTTCGAGGCGTTCGGGCGGGAAGCCTTCGGCGATCATGATGGACAGGAGCAGGGTTGGCAGCGCGGCGTCCTGGAATTGAGCCGGTGAGATGTTCAACGCGAGCTTGATCCCGGCCCAGCCCCGGCTGTCGCGACAGGCCTGCCGCAGGATGCGCGATGTGAGGTCGCCGATCAGGCCGAGTTGCTCGGCGATCGGGATGAATGTGTCGGGCGAGATGAACCCCCGCTCGGCATGATTCCAGCGCGCCAGCACCTCGAAGCCGCAGATGCGCGCCGTGTCGATGTCCACGAGAGGTTGATAGAAGGGCTCGATCTTCCCGCTTGCCAGGGCCGCACGGAAGTCGGCCTCCAACGCCGCCTTGTCGCGCAGATCCTGGTCCATGCTCTGCTCGAAGAAGCGGAACGTACCCCGGCCGTCCTGCTTGGCGCGATACATGGCCAGGTCCGCGGCGCGGATGAGGGCTTCCGCGTCGACTCCATCCGAGGGGCACAAGGCAATCCCCACACTCGCGCCGATTTCGATCCGACAGCCGGCCGGTGTCATGGGCTCGCGGATACCCGCGACGATCCTGCCGGCGAGGCGCATGGCGAGGTCGAGCAGATGTTCGGGCGCCCGAGCCTGAGTGATGATGGCAAACTCGTCACCGCCGAGGCGGGCTACGGTCCCGGCCTTGCCCACGAGATCCTGAAGCCGGACGGCCACTTCGCACAGCACCGAGTCGCCCGCCGCGTGGCCCTGCAGGTCGTTGACGGGCTTGAACCGGTCGAGGTCGACCAGCATGACGGTGAAGCCGTTTCCGGTGTCGCGGGCGTCGACGAGAGCGGCGTCGAGTTCTGCGGCAAACAGTCGGCGGTTCGGAAGACCGGTCAGGGCATCATGCCGGGCGAGCGAGTTGGCCAGTCTCTGGGCTTCCTCGAGCGCGCTCGCATTGGCCCGAAACACCTCGAAAGCCTTGGCCATCTCGCCGATCTCGTCGTCGCGGGAGATTTCGGGAATGCGCAGATCGCGCGAGCCCGCAGCCAAGCGGGATGCCGCCGCGGTGATGGCGGCCAGCGGATTGGCGATGTGCACGCGGACTTCCCGAATGAGCAGCAGCGTCAGAAGCGCTCCGACGATGGCCAGCAGCGTTACCGACTGGATCGTGTTTCGCCCGATCCGCTCCGCCCTTGCAGCCCGAACATTGGCTGAAGCCAAGCTGGCCTTAATGAGCCGATCGACGGCTTCGTGCGCCTGCTCGTAGCCCTGATGCTGCGGACTGTCCGGCCGAGCCCGATCCTGCTGAAGCGTCGGATCCCCTATGTCCCACGCGGCATGTTGCTCCTTGTAGTTGTTCCAGGCTGCCACGACGGCCTTCACCTCCTGTCGAGGCATGTCGTTTCCGAGAATTTCCACATAGACACGTAGGATATCTTCGACTTTGTGCTGAAGAGCGACGGTGTCGTCCTCCGCGCTCTGTGCCTCCGCTGCGTTTTTGGCCAGAGCACGATTGTTTTCACTCAGCCTCGCTTCGGTAATCCTGTTGCTCAGGTCGCCCAACATCTGGGTGGCAGCGAGCCACTTCTCATTGATGTCCGTGGCGTTGCGCGTCACTCCGCCGATGCCCACGATCGCCGACACCGCAACGACGACCAGGAGCACGAAAAAAGCGCCGATCGAGAGCGTCAATTTGGTCTTGATGGATCTGGGCTGCATGGGTCGACCGGTCGCGAAAGGCGCATGTGCACAATCAAGCTCAATGTACCTAACAGTCGCTGTGATTCCCCCTTAAGTAGCTGGCCAATCCGGCAACTCGGTTAACACTATCATGAGTTGCGTTTCGAACTGCCTCCGTCCATCGTTTTGTCCGATGGCGAAGGGTGACATCGGTCTGCCTTGGGGCTCCTCGACGTCCGGCCCGGCGCCGGCGCTTTGCACCTCGCACCGCCGGGGAGCGCATCTCAGTTTACCCGTAGTCTACCTGGGTCAGGTACAGCCCGTCCGAGGGGGCGACCTGGCCGCAGCGGCGGCGGTCGCGGGCGTCGAGGGCGGCGCGAAGATCGGCGGCGGTCCAGCGGCCGAGCCCGACCATCGCCAGCGAGCCCACCATGGAGCGGACCTGCCGGTGCAGGAAGGATCGGGCCCAGACACGGATCGCGAGCCTCTCCCCGTCTCGATCGACGGTGAACCCGTCGAGCGTGCGCAGCGGACTGGTGGCTTGGCACTCGGTGTCTCGGAAGGTCGTGAAGTCGTGAAGCCCCAGCAACCCTTGGGCCGCGTCGTGCATGGCCGCGGCGTCGAGCGCCGGCTTGATGAGCCAGCTTTGCCCCGCCTCGAGCGCCAACGGCGCCCGGCGGTTGACGATCCGGTAGAGGTAGCGGCGTCGAACGGCGGAATGCCGGGCGTCGAAGTCGTCCGGCGCGGGGACCGCGGCGCGGATGGCGATGCGGCTGCCCTTCAGTCGACTGTTGATGGCATCGCGGACGCTGTCGGCGCGATACGGCTTCTCGAGATCGAGATGGGCCACCTGTCCGGTCGCATGAACCCCGGCATCGGTGCGCCCTGCACCGTGAATACCGCCGCGCGGGCAGCCTAGGGGTTCGGCCGCGGTCTCGATGGCCTCCTGGATCGAGAGGCCGTTGGCCTGGCGTTGCCAGCCGACGAAACCATTCCCGTCATATTCGATGGTGAGCTTGTAGCGCGGCATCAGCCGAGCCGCGTGCCCGCCGGAACGGGGCGTCCGCGCAGCAGATCGGCCGCCGGCACGGGCCCCTTACCGGCGCGCTGCAGCTGCTTGAGGACGAGCGCGCCCGTCCCGCAAGCGACCGTCAAAGCGTCGTCGATCGTCCGACCCGGCTCCCCGGTTCCCTCAGCGAGGCGGCTGCGCAGCACCTTGACCCGTTCCATCCCGTGACCGAGGTCGGCTTCGAAGAAGGCACCCGGAAAGGGCGACAGGCCCATGACGTGGTGGAGCACATCGGCGGCGGGACGGGACCAATCGATCCTCGCCTCGGCCTTGTCGATCTTGGCCGCATAGGTGACGCCGTCGGCGGGCTGGGGCCGAAACTGCAGCGTGCCGCGCTCCAAAGCGCCAACGGCCCGCCCCATGAGGTCGGCGCCGATCGATGCCATTCGGTCGTGCAGGTCGCCGGCCGTCGTGTCGTCGGTCAGGCGGATCCGCTCTTCCATGCCGACCGGTCCCGTATCGAGGCCCGCCTCCATCCGCATGACCGCCACACCAGTCTCGGCATCGCCCGCCATGATGGCCCGCTGAATCGGCGCGGCCCCGCGCCAGCGCGGCAGCAAGGAGCCATGCAGGTTGACGCAGCCGAGCGTGGGCGCGTCGAGGATCGCCTGCGGCAGGATCATCCCATAGGCCACCACCACGCCGAGGTCGGCGCCATGGGCCCGAAACGCCTCCGCCGCCTCCTCGCCCTTGAGACTGGCCGGATGGTTCACCGGAAGCCCGAGGCGGGACGCCAGCGCATGGATGGGCGAGGGTGTCTCCGTCATGCCGCGACCGGAGCGGGCCGGGGCTCGCGTGTAGACGGCGACTACCTCATGGCCCTGCCCCACGAGTTCACTGAGCGTGGGAACTGCGAAAGCCGGGGTGCCCATGAAGACGATGCGCATGGCGAGGAGCCCGTCAGGCGGCGGGTTCGGCGGGCCGCGGCGGCTTGCGGGCGCCCATGCTGCGCGGCTCGCGCGGTTCCGACCGCGGATCGTAGGAGCGACCCTCGTCCTGGGCGAGACGCGCCGCCTTGGCGAATTTCTTGACCACGCGCTCCCGCTTCAGCCGCGAGATATGATCGATGAACAGCACACCCTCGAGGTGATCGATTTCGTGCTGGATCGCGATGGCGAGAAGTCCCTCGGCCTCCATCTCGCATTCGGCGCCGTCGCGGTCTTTGAAGCGGACGCGGACGCGCTCGGGACGTTCGACGTCCTCGTAATAATCCGGGATCGACAGGCAGCCCTCCTCGTAGACCATGCGCTCTTCGGAGAGCGACACGATCTCGGGATTGACCATGAAGAGGGGCTGCGGCTCCTCATCCTTGCGGGCCGTATCCAGTACGATCAGCCGCTGCATGACGCCGACCTGCACACCCGCAAGCCCGATACCGGGCGCGTCGTACATGGTCTC
>JAYVMK010000318.1:0-5359 GCA_043758995.1 Lichenibacterium sp.
GCGAAATGCAGCACCTCGGCGAGGTCACGTTTGCGATCCGCGGACAGGTGCGCCCATTCGGCGTCGTCGTAGTGGGCCTCCGCCACGATGCCGAGCGGACGGTCGAGTGCCAGCCCACGCAGGTGGCTGATCACGGCGGGATCGAAGCTCTTGATTGCCAGCGGGCCTTCGTAGGCCGCCGCGATGGTGGCGACGCGGTCGGCGAGACGCAGGTCGCCATCGAAGCGGCTTTTCACCTCGCAGATCAACGGCACGCGCCCCTCGATCAGCGCCAGAACGGCGCCGAGCGTCGGGACGTGATCGTCCGATCCGGTGAGGGTCAGCGCTCCGAGCGCCGCAGCCCGGCGCTCGACGACGCGTCCCGCAGCACCCGTCAGGCGCATGAGGTCGAAATCGTGGAACACCATCGCTTCGCCATCGGCCGTGAGCTGCACATCGCATTCGATGGCGAAATCGCCCGCTATCGCGGCGCGGGCAGCCGTGGGCGAGTTCTCGATGCGTCCCGCAGCCCGCTCGTGCAGGCCGCGATGCGCGATGGGGCGCCGGACGAGCCAGTCCGGCGCGTTTAGAACCCTCACGGGCGAATGCTGAACAGCGCCTCGACCTCGACCGCGCAACCGAGCGGCAGCGACGCCACGCCGACGGTGGAGCGGGCATGGCGACCCTTGTCGCCCAGCACTTCCACCATGAGGTCGGAGGCGCCGTTCATGATCAGGGCGAGGTCGATGAAGTCCGGCGCGGCATTGATGAAGCCGCCGAGACGGACGCAGCGCTCGATCCGGTCGAGATCGCCCAGCGCCGCCTTGGCCTGGGCCAGCACGTTGATGGCGCAGTTCCGCGCCGCGGCACGCCCTGCATCGCCCGACACGTTGGCGCCGAGCTTGCCCTTGTGGCCCGGGGCGAGCGTACCGTCGGGCCCGAGGGCGAGCTGCCCGGAAATCACCAGCGTATCCCGGCCCGTCACGAAGGCCACGTAATTGGCCACAGGGGCCGCAGCCTTGGGCAGCACGATGCCGAGTTCGGCCAGGCGGGCGTCGATCGTCCCCATCATCTCTCTCCGGTCAGGCCGCGTATGGACGGCGTCAAGCGCTCCTCTACCACGAACGAATGGGAGGGAAACGTCTGGGGCCGTCGCCGCGGTCGCAGTTCCGCCATCAGGGGCCCCGATGGTCCACTCCTTCATGGAGTTCTGCCGCGTGAACCGTTTCCCGATCGCCTGCCTGACCGCTCTTGCCGGATTGGCGCTCGTCGCCACCGCTGCCGTGGCGGACGACGCCGCGCCTGTGCCGATGGCGGGGCATCACGCCGTCTACAAACTCTCGCTTCTGTCGGCGAAGGGCACCAGCGCCCCGGCCTCCGCCTCCGGGGTCATCGACTTCGATTTTTCCGGGTCGAGCTGCGAGGGCTACACGTCGAACCTGCGCCAACTCGTGGAGCTTCAGCCGGCCGAGGGCGATTCGAAGCTGAACGACGTGCGCAACAACACCTTCGAAGATCCGGCGGCCAAGCAATACACCTTCACCACCAAGTCGACGACGGACAGCGACTCGGCCACGGAAGTGACCGGCAAGGCGGAGCGCGGAGCGGACGGCAGGATCAGCGTCGATCTCAAGACGCCGCCGGGCCACAATGCCTACGGCTCCGAGGTGCTCTTCCCGGTCGAACATATGCGCCACATCATTGCATCGGCGGAACACGGGGACAAGCTCCTGTCGGCCGATGTCTACGACGGCTCGGACACCGGATCGAAGCTCTTCCACACCTTGACGGTCATCGGCGCGCCCCTGACGGCGCCGGCCGACGATCCGTCCGGCAAGGCCGAAGCGCTGAAGGGCATGCGGCGCTGGCCGGTGGTCATCAGCTATTTCGGCGGCGACAAGGATCAGCCGGATTATGTGCTGACGTCCGACCTCTACGAGAACGGCATCTCGCGGGCCCTGAAGCTCGATTACGGGGACTTCGTCCTGGCGGGTGCGCTGGATCAACTCACGGTCGCGGCCCCCGCCACGTGCAAGAAGTGACGGTTTGAAGCCTGTGAATTAACGGCGCGACATGCGGTCGTGGGCTTGCACCACGACCTCGGGAGTCGTGCCGCTCTCGGCGGCAAAGAGCAACAGCAGCGCCTCGTCACCGACGAGATAATCCATCACGCCAAGCAGAAAGCCCGGATCTGCCGCTGCCCGGCGCACGTCGCCGAGCGGAATGCCGGATAGCGCCATGAAGCGTTCGGCATGGTCGGGATTGGTCGCGATGAATGTTAAGGCTTGAATGGCAATGACGTCGGGGTCGGCCGACGGCTGGCGTTCCTGCCGCTTCAAGCGGTTAGGGCCGTTGTTCATGATGTCGCATTTCCACTGCTCGATGATGATGCAATCGGCTAACCTCTATCCAACGGAACCAGCCGGAGGGCGAGGTTCGCCCCACCAGGCGCAGGCCTGAAGCCAGCGAGACTGCGACACCATGTCGAAAACGATCCTGATCGTCGAAGACAACGAACTCAACATGAAACTCTTCAGCGATCTGCTGGAGGCCAACGGCTATACGACCGTGCAGACACGCAATGGCTTCGACGCCGTGGGGCTGGCGCGCCAGCATCGGCCCGACCTGATCCTCATGGACATTCAACTGCCGGAGGTCTCCGGGCTCCAGGTCACGCAGTGGCTGAAGGACGACGACGATCTCCGCGCCATTCCCGTGATCGCCATCACGGCCTTCGCCATGAAAGGCGACGAGGAAAAGATTAGGCAGGGCGGCTGCGAGGCTTACCTGTCCAAGCCGATATCGGTGGTCAAATTCCTCGAAACGGTCCGAAACTACCTCGGCGACGCATGAAAGGCTCGACCCCATGACGGCGCGCATCCTCGTCGTCGATGACGTCCTTGCCAACGTGAAGTTGCTCGAGGCGCGTCTGACGGCCGAATATTTCGAGGTCAAGACCGCCTTCAGCGGCTTCGAAGCCCTGCAGCTTTGCAGCCGTAGTGCATTCGACGTGATCCTGCTCGACGTCATGATGCCCGGCATGGACGGGTTCGAGGTCTGCCGCCGGCTGAAGAGCGACCCCGCAACCGCCCATGTGCCGGTGGTGCTGGTGACGGCCCTGAGCCAACCCTCCGACCGCATTCGCGGGCTCGAAGCCGGAGCCGACGACATTCTCGCCAAGCCGGTCGACGAACTGGCGCTGGTGGCGCGCGTGCGCTCTCTTGCGCGCTTCAAGCAGGTCGTGGACGAGTTGCGGCGGCAGGTCGAATCCTCCGGGACGCTCGGCCTGCAGCAGGGCCTGAAGAGCGGCGCTTTGATCGACGAGGGCGGGCGCGGCCGCGTCCTTCTGGTCGAAGACCGGGAGCATTCGGCCGAGCGCCTCGTCGCCGCCCTGTCGGAGATGCACACGACCGATCTTGAAGCCGGCCCCGACGAGGCGGTGTTTCGGGCCGCCACCGGCGGCTACGACCTCATGGTCCTGAGCTCGACCTTGAAGGATTTCGATTCGCTTCGGGTCTGCAGCCAGATCCGCTCGCTCGAAAGCACCCGTGACCTGCCGATCCTGCTCATCGCCGATGGCGAGGACCGCAGCAGAATCGTTCGCGGGCTCGATATCGGCGTCAACGATTACCTGTTGCGCCCCGTCGACCGCGACGAGTTGATGGCGCGCGTGCGCAGTCAGCTGCGACGGAAGCGCTATGCCGACCGGCTACGCGACATCATGCAGGCCTCGCTGCAGATGGCGGTGACCGATCCGCTCACCGGGCTTCGGAACCGCCGTTACCTCGAATCGCATCTCGGCGGGCTCATGGATGCCGCCGCGGACGGCGACAAGCCTTTGTCGCTGATGATCCTCGACATCGATCACTTCAAGGTGGTGAACGACACGTTCGGTCACGATGCCGGCGACGAAGTCCTGCAGAGTTTCGCCGAACGCGTGAAGACGGTGATCCGCGGCGTCGACATCATGTGCCGCTTGGGGGGTGAGGAGTTCATCATCGTCATGCCGGATACCAATCTCGAGGTCGCCACCCGCGTCGCCGAGCGCGTCCGGCAGACGGTCGAATCGGCCATGTTCCCCATCGAGAAGGGCACCCAACACATTCCCGTCACGGTGTCGGTCGGCATCGCGGAGCGGCGCAACGGGCGGGAAGCCGATGTCGTGATGAAGCGGGCCGACCTCGCGCTCTACCGGTCCAAGGCGCAGGGCCGCAACCGCGTGTCGGCCGACATCGTCGCCTAGGCGATGGGCCGTCGGGATGTCGGCGTGAACCTGTTTCATCCCGACTTTCACGCGTCGCCAGAGTCTCCTTGACTCTCGGTGAGAGGATGTAAAGGTTTGCACCGTATTCTCATGACTGTCGCCGAAGGGGCTTAGACCTTCGGCGAGGCGCAGAGATCGGACGGCGGAAACGCCGTCCCCGAATACCCTACGGAGTGCTCAGGTCCGCCGCATCTCCTGGGTCCGTGGGGTCGGCCGGTTCGGAAGTGGTTAGAGTGGCCTCCTCGTATGCCACTTCCGGCCGGCCACCAATTCTTCAGGTCGAATGAAAAAGCCGCCCGGCGAACCGGGCGGCTTTTTTCATGATCGATCGCGGTCTCGACCCCGGCGGGGCCAGGGTTCCACCCGGCACGGCGCCGGGCGGAACCCCCGCGACTTACTTGATCTTGGTTTCCTTGAACTCGACATGCTTGCGAACGACGGGATCGTACTTCTTGAACGCGAACTTGTCGGTCTTGGTGCGGGCGTTCTTTTCGGTGACGTAGAAGAAGCCAGTGTCGGCGGTCGACAGGAGCTTGATCTTGATGGTGGCGGCCTTGGCCATGATTCGTCCTTGCGCGGTGCCGTCACCAGAGGACGGTCGTTGATATCCGAAAACGGGAGTGCCGCGCGGCCGGGAGCCACGCGGATCATCGGCCGGGACACTAATCGGCAGCGGCGCGATGTCAACCGCGACCTGCCAAACGAGATGCGCTAACGCGTACGGCGGGATTTGCGCCAGGGTAGCGGCTCGCTGCCCCCCGTCTTTCCCTGGGTCCCCTTGCCCTGGCTCCCCGGCGAACGAGGCCGGTCGCTGCCGCGGCGCCCTTGCTTCTGGCCTCCGCCGGCGATCTCGAACCGCAGCGCACCCGCCACGGGCGCCGCCTCCATGAGCCTCACCTCGACAGTGTCGCCGAGGCGATAGACCGTGCCGGTGCGAGTGCCCACCATGGCGCGGCCGGGCTCGTCGAAGGAGAAATATTCGTCGCCGAGATGCGCGGCAGGCACGAACCCATCCGCGCCGCTCTCGGTGAGGCGGACGAACAGGCCGGCCCTGGTGACACCCGACAGCCTCGCATCGAAAACCGCCCCGATCTTCTCGGACAGGAAGCCGGCGAC
>JAYVMK010000319.1:0-3804 GCA_043758995.1 Lichenibacterium sp.
GCCGTCCGCGAGATGATCCTGGCGGATGACGAGGCCGGACGGCGCAAGGCGCTCGCCAAGCTGCTGCCGATCCAGCGCGGCGACTTTGCCGAACTGTTCGAGATCATGTCCGGGCTCCCGGTCTGCATCCGCCTGCTCGATCCCCCGCTGCATGAGTTTTTGCCGCATACCGACGAGGAGGTGGCCGACGTCGCGACCTCGCTGGGCGTGTCCGAGGACAAGCTGCGCGCCCGCGCCTCGGAACTTCACGAGTTCAACCCGATGCTGGGCTTCCGGGGCGTGCGCCTCGCCATCTCCTATCCGGAAATCGCCGAGATGCAGGCCCGGGCCATCTTCGAAGGCGCAGTGGCGGCCGGCAAGGATGCCGGCGAGGCGGTCGAAGCCGAAATCATGGTGCCGCTGGTGATGGCCCTGCCGGAGCTCGACCTCGTCAAGGCCCGTATCGTCGCCATGGCGGAAGCGGTGGCGAAGGAGACCGGCGTGACGGTGCCCTACACGGTCGGCACCATGATCGAATTGCCGCGCGCCGCCCTGAAGGCCGGCGAGATCGCGGGCTCGGCGGAGTTCTTCTCCTTTGGCACCAACGACCTCACCCAGACGACGCTCGGCATCAGCCGCGACGACGCCGCCTCCTTCCTCGGCCCCTATACGGCCAAAGGCATCCTCGCCGCCGACCCCTTCGTGACGCTCGATCAGGAAGGCGTCGGCGAACTCGTCGCCATGGCGGCCGAGCGCGGGCGCAAGACGCGGCCGGGCATCAAGCTCGGGATCTGCGGCGAGCATGGCGGCGACCCGGCCTCCATCGCCTTCTGCGAAAGCCTCGGCCTCGACTACGTCAGTTGCTCGCCCTTCCGCGTTCCGATCGCTCGTCTGGCGGCCGCTCAGGCCGCCATCGAGGCCAAGAGCCGCGGCGCGGTCAAGAAGTATCGCACGGTGTGAGGGAGAGTTATGCCGAGCAGCAGACAACCAACCAGGCGGCGTGACGAACTGGCTACTGCCGATTTGTTCAAAGCTCACTCTAGATCGGAGCTTGCCGGAATGCGACCCGAAGTGCTCCGTGTTCTCGAATTCGCACAGCGCGCCGATGCCGTTGGGCGTCTTGACGTACTGACCGAAGCGGTCGCGGATGTCCTTCGCCCCTTTGGAGTAACCTCCGTCTCGGCCAACGTCATCGTCACACCGGGTCGTAGTGTCCAACCAAGCATTTTGTTTGGTCGAGACTGGCGTGATTGGTCTCAGCGTTATGTACGACTGGGGTATCATCAATCTGACCCGGCCGTGCGAATGCTTCGCGATCAAACCCGGCCCTTCACGTGGACGGAGGCGCGGGCGCGCCACCCTTCGACGGAAGGTGAGCGGGTGATGAACGCTTGCCGCGACTACACGGGTTGCGCGGAAGGGTTCGTGGTTCCGGTGCGAGAAAGCGACGGAGCACTTTTATCCGCTGCCTTTTGCGGGCCGGCCTTGAACCTTGAGCCCGCAGTCAGGCCAGCGTTTCACCTCGCCGGCTACTATTATGCCACCAGAGGGCGAGAAATCCTGAACAGGATCGAACTTGATCCCGTTTGTCCTCTAACCCGGCGCCAGCTTGAATGTCTACGGTGGGTCCACGCCGGGAAAACCGATGGTGAGATCGGCGGCCTGCTGGGCATATCCGGCGCTACCGTTCACAACCACGTCGAGGCCGTTAAGCGGGCACTCAACATGCCCAAGCGCAGTCAAGCCGCCTTTGAAGCTTGGCGCAAGGGGTGGCTCGAATAGTCTGAACAGACCATTTCATCAGGAGCGTGATCGTCATGTAATGCCTCAAATAGGAGGCGGTAATGATCCACCTTATCGACATCAATAACCGGCATCTGTATCCCCAACAGATTAAAGCCTTTCACAACGAGCGCTATCTGCATTTTGTCGTCGAGCGCGGCTGGCCGTTACGGGCAGTCGACGGCGGCGAGTATGATGATTACGACGACGATCATGCACTCTATCTAGTCGGACTGTCCCTCGAAGGCGAGATTGAAGTGGGATGCCGGATTAGGACGACGGCCGGGGGAGGTGTGCTACCGGATGTGTTTCCCCACCTGATCGCAAACAGCGAGCCGGCCGTCGAAGTCCCTGGGGTGTTCGAGTGCACGCGGTATTTCAGCGCCAACCGCGCTCGCGGCCGGCGTGGCTTTGAGGCTCGCTCCAAGCTTCACCTCGCCATGGTCGAGCTCGTGCGCGACTTGGGTGGTCACCGCCTTCTCGGGTTCGTCGATCTTCCCCTTCTCAGCCACCTCCGCCGGTTCAGCGGTCTGCGGATCCGGCCGGTGGGGCTGCCCGCTCCTTATGATGGCGGGGTCACCATCGCTTTCGAGATCGGGGTTGAGGAAGAAGACTTGCAAACGACACGCTCCCTTCTTCAATTCCGACCCGGCAATTGTTTGTGGCGCCCGCTTGGCTTCCGGGCGGGACCGATGTCTTGTCTCTGGCCCAGGCCGTGACAGTGATGGTGAGCGGGCAGCCAGCACAGAAGCGAGCTCTTGTGAGCACCCTCCGCGAGGCGGTTCCCTCGGTCGTGTTCCAGCCCAATGTCGACGAACTCATGGTCACCTTGGCTGCGCTGGCGGCGTAAGCGCAGCATTGAGCCGCCGTTGCTGCCGCCAGCATGTGCAGATCGACCTTCGGAATGCATGACCGATGATCGATACTCAAGCTGTCCGTCACGCGCTCCTAGTCTCCGAGCATCTCAGCATTCGCCGTGCTGCCGCTGAACTCGGCTTGCGACCCTCTGCCGTAAGCCGGAGATTGCGGTCTTTGGAGGAGGAGCTCGGTGTCACGCTGTTTGAACGCGGTAGCGCTGGCGCAAAGCCAACGCTCGCCGGCCGGCAATTCCTGGACAGGGCTCGGTGGGCTTTGGCCGAGCTGGAAAGAGCGGCCCGCAGCGCCACGAGCGTTCAGAAAGGACGGACCGGGGCACTCGGCATTGCCTTCTATCCCTCGCTTGCGTCCGGTCGCCTCCATCGTATCCTGGACGAACACCGCACGCGTTTCTCGGATCTGGAGTTCAGGTTTCTGGAAGGCGCGTCAGCCGATCAACTGACGGCACTCCGGCATCATCAGGTCGACGTCGCCTTTCCGATCGAAGTCTCGGACACTCCGGGAGCCATGAGTGAGCATCTTTGGGAAGAGCGCGTCTACGTCGCGGCTCCGGAGCACCATTCGGTGGCCGCCTCCGAGACGCTGAAATGGACGGAGCTGCGTGACGAGGTCTTCGTGGTGCGCGCCTACAACTCGGGCCCGGTGATCTATGCCTGGCTTGCGGGTAAGCTGCATCCTGGCGGAGTTGCGCCCAACATCCACCAGCACGATATCTCCCGCGAATGCCTTCTCGGCTTAGTCAGCGCGGGTTACGGGCTCACTGTCGTGTCCGAGTCCGCGACCGCGCTCGTCGTCCCCGGAGTCGTGTACCGCCCGGTGATGGATGAGGATGCGACGATGTCGGTGCGCATGGCTTGGCTGAACGAGAACGAGAACCCGGCGCTCGGCCGCTTCCTCAGCCATGCTCGCCGGGTAGCCCGTCACGCTCGGCCGTGAGAGCGGCCCACTGCAACGCGTCCGCATGTACTGTCCCTTTGGCGATGACGCGACAGTGTCGGTGTATGGCTTGGCTGAACGAGAACGAGACCCGACGCTCGGCCGCTTTCTCAGCCACGCTCGCCGGGTCGCCCGACATGCTCGGGCGTGACGTCGGCTGCGGTAAGGCCGGGTTTGTTTGCCTCAGTCGTTCGGCGTGCCTTGGCGAAGCCCCGGTCCGTACTCATGAAC
>JAYVMK010000320.1:0-6464 GCA_043758995.1 Lichenibacterium sp.
GGCCGCAAGGCCTCGCTCGGCGAACTCTTCGCTGCGGGACGTGCGCGCGATACGGCTTGCCTGTGGGGAGCCTTCTTCCTCTGCCTGCTCGCCGTCTACAGCGCCTTCGGCTGGCTGCCGACGATGCTCTCCGCCCAGGGTCTCGACGTCGCGATGGCCGGCGCGGGTCTCACGGCCTACAACCTCGGCGGCGCGCTTGGGGCTCTGGTCTGCGCCGGTGCCATCACGCGGCTTGGGTCGCTCCGGCCGTTGGTGGTCTGTGCCATCCTGGCCTCCGTCAGCGCCTTTGCGCTGAATGTCGTCAACATCGCCGACACCGTCGTGCTGATCATCGGCCTCGGCGTGCATGGCTTCTTCGTCAATGCCGTACAATCGACCCTCTATGCGGTCGCCGCCTATGTGTATCCGACAGCCATCCGGGCGACCGGGACGGCCTTCGCCCTATCCTTCGGGCGACTCGGCGCCGTGCTGAGCGCGGTGGTGGGGGCCGCCTTCATCTCGGCTGCCGGTCCGGGCAGCTATCTCGACGTGCTCGGCTTCGCGATGCTCGGCGCGGCACTCTTCCTGCTGCTGCTCCGCCACCACATCCCGCCGGCGGGCGTTGCCGATCGGGAGAGGAGGCGGCAAAGCCAGCCTGCCTGATATCCCAGGCTCGTCCGACGCCGCCCCGCGGCGCAGACGGGCGTCAACCGGTTCTGAGGAGCACAGCGATCCATGATCTTCGTCGAAAGCGGTGACGCCATCATCCATGCCGAACTCATCGGCGATCCCGAAGACCAGCCCGTTCTCGTCTTCGCCAATTCGCTCGGTACCGACTTCCGCATCTGGGACGAGGTCGCGGCGCATTTCGCCGAAGATTACTGCCTGCTGCTCTACGACATGCGTGGCCATGGCCTGTCGGACCTCGGGCAGGGGCCCGTCACGTTCGACCGGCACGTCGACGACCTTCTGGCGGTCGCGGACCAGCTCGGCATCGAGCGTTTCGGCCTCATCGGCCTGTCGATCGGTGGGCTGATCGCACATCGACTGGCCGTGCGCACTCCGGAGCGCGTCGCCGCCCTGGTGCTTTGCGCCACCGCTCCGAAGATCGGCGATGCCGAGACATGGAACAGCCGCATCGCGGCCGTCGAACGCGACGGCCTCAAGTCGATCGGCGACACCGTCATGGAGCGCTGGTTCACCTCCGCGTATCGCCAGGCCGAGCCGCAGCCCCTGCGCGTCTGGCGCAATATGCTGACCCGCCAGTCGGTTCGGGGCTATGCGGCCTCCTGCGCGGCGATCCGCGACGCGGACTTCACGAGCGATGCGAGCAAGATCGACGTGCCGACGCTCGTGGTGGTGGGGGACGCCGACGCCTCGACACCGCCGGATCTCGTGCGCGCCATGGCGGAGCGCATTCCGGGAGCGCAATTCGCCGTCATCCCGAGCTGCGGACACCTGCCCTGTATCGAGAAACCCGATGCCTTGGCCGATCTGATCGCCGAGCTCCTCGATCAGGTCACCGACGATGACTGAGTCGACCCGCTACGAGGAGGGTCTCGCTGTTCGGCGTTCCGTGCTGGGCGAGGATCACGTAACCCGGGCCACGGCGGGCGTGACGGCCTTCGACGCCGACTTTCAACGCTTCATCACCGAAGGTGCGTGGGGTTCGGTGTGGTCCCGGCCAAATTTCACCAAGCGAGAGCGCTCCATCGTGACGCTGTCGCTGCTGGCGGCGCTGGGACACCACGAGGAACTGGCGCTGCATCTCCGCGCCACCCGCAACACCGGCGCCTCGTCCGAGGACATCGCCGAAGCCATGTTGCACGTCGCCGTCTATGCCGGCGTTCCGGCGGCCAATAGCGCGATCCGGATCGCCAAACAGGTGTTCGCCGCCATGGCGGCAGAATCGTCCGAGCCGCCGCTGCAGAGCGGTCCCGACAGCGAGGAGCGGGATCATGTCGGATCCTAAGGGAAGCTTCTATCAGCGCGACCGCGACTGGCATCCGCCCGCCTATACGCCCGACTACAAGACCTCGGTCCTTCGCGCCCCGAAGCAGGCGCTGATGTCGCTCGACAACACGATCTCGGAGATGACCGGCCCGGTCTTCGGCCATGCCATGCTGGGTCCGCGCGACGACGACCTTCTGACCAACTGGTCCAAGACCGGAGACGCCATCGGCCAGCGGATCCTGGTGCAGGGCCGCGTGGTCGACGAGAACGGGCGAGGGCTGCCCGGCGTGCTGCTCGAGGTCTGGCAGGCCAATGCCGGCGGACGCTACCGCCACCACAAAGAGACCTACCACGCGGCGCTCGACCCCAATTTCGGCGGTTGCGGGCGCTGCATCACGGCAGACGACGGATCCTACCGGTTCCGCACCGTCAAGCCCGGCGCCTATCCCTGGCCCAACCGGGTCAACGACTGGCGCCCTGCCCATATTCACGTCTCGGTCTTCGGCCACGCCTTCGCGCAGCGCCTCGTGACCCAGATGTATTTCGAGGGCGATCCGATGATCTGGCAGTGTCCCATCGTCGGCACCATTCCGGACAAACTCGCCGTCGAACAGCTCATCGCCGTGCTCGACCGACAGAACACGACCCATATGGATGCGCTGGCCTATCGCTTCGACATCGTCCTGCGTGGCCGCCGCTCCACGCCCTTCGAAAACCGGATGGAGGGCAATTGATGAGCCTCCTCGTACCGCGCCTCAGCCTCAAGGAGACCCCGTCGCAGACGGCCGGACCCTACGTGCATATCGGCAGCAACCCCAACTGGGTCGAAATCACCGGCCTGTGGGACCACGACCTCGGCCTGGTGCTGGTCGGGTCCGAAACGAAGGGTGACCGCATCCTCGTCAAAGGTCGCATCTTCGACGGGCTCGACAAGCCGTTGAACGACGCGCTGGTCGAGATCTGGCAGGCCGATGCCGACGGGCTCTACAACAGTCCCGAGGAGCGGCGAGGCCAAGCGGATCCGAACTTCATCGGATGGGGACGCCAGCCGACGCATCGCGAGACCGGCGAGTTCTGCTTCGAGACCATCAAGCCGGGGCGCGTCCCGTATATCGATGGCCGACCGATGGCGCCGCATATCACGGTCTTCATCCTGGCGCGGGGCATCAATATCGGGCTGCATACGCGGCTCTATTTCGGCGACGAGGTCGAGGCCAATGCCGCCTGTCCGGTCCTGGCCCGCATCGAACATCCGTCGCGGCGCGAGACCCTCATAGCGCCGCGTCACGAGGAGAACGGGCTGCCCGTCTACACGTTCGACATCCGCCTTCAGGGTTTGCAGGAGACGGTGTTCTTCGATGTGTGACCCCGTCCAGGGCCGAGGCCGCCATGTCGGGGGCTCCTAGTGGCCCCCGCACTCCTGTCCACCCTGGCCGGCGATCCCGAACTCGAGGCGCTCTTCACCGATACGGCCGACCTCGCCGCCATGCTGCGGATCGAGGCAGCCCTCGCGGCCGCCGAGGCCGATGCCGGCCTGATCGCGCCCGAGGCCGCGGCCCGCATCGCCGCGACCTGCGCGGATTTCCGCCCCGACTGGAGCGCGCTCAGGCTCGGCCTCGCGCGGGACGGCGTCGTGGTGCCGGAGTTCCTGCGCCAGCTCCGCGCCGCCGTCGGTGAGCCCTACGCCCCGGACCTGCACCGGGGCGCCACCAGCCAGGACATCGTCGACACGAGCCTCGTCCTTCGGCTCGTGCCGGCACTCGCCAGCCTCGACGACCGGCTCGACGTTCTCGATGCGGCACTGGTGCAACTGTCGGCGCGCCATGGGGGCCCAGCTCCTCATGGCGCAGACCCGCATGCAGCAGGCTCTGCCGTTCTCCGTCGCCGACAAGATCGATACATGGCGGAGTCCGATCGGCCGCCATCGGACCCGCCTGGCGGAGCTCCGCCCGCGGTTGCTGAAGCTGCAGCTCGGTGGCCCTGTCGGCACCCGCACCGAATTGGGGACCGAAGCCGAAGCCATTGCGGCCGGCGTGGCGCAACGGCTCGGCCTCTCCAATGCCTCGGCTTGGCACGCGCAGCGCGACACGATCGCGGAGCTCGGCGCCTGGCTGGCGCTGGTTGCGGGCTCTCTCGGCAAGATCGGCCAGGACGTCGCCCTGATGGTTCAGAACGAGATCGGCACCGCCAGGCTCGCCGGCGGTGGCACATCCTCGGCGATGGCCCACAAGTCGAACCCCGTTTCGGCCGAGCTCCTGGTCGCCCTGGCGCGCTTCATCGCCGGCCTGGCGGGCACCTTGACGGGTGCCCTCGTGCACGAGAACGAGCGCTCCGGTGCCGCCTGGACGCTCGAATGGCTGGTCCTGCCCCAGCTCGTCGTCGGCACCGGTGCGGCGCTGCGCGTCGCACTCGGTCTCGCCCAAGCCCTGTCCTTTCCCCCGCCCAAAGCCTGATCCGAGCCTCACCATGTCGTCACCCGTCATCATCTCGGTCGCCATCACGGGGTCCGTGCCACGCAAGCGCGACAATCCCGCCCTGCCGGTGACGCCGGCAGAGCAGATCGAATCGACGCACGAAGCCTTCGAAGCGGGCGCGACGCTGGTCCACATTCACGTGCGCAACCCCGACGAATCCCCGTCGTCCGATCCCGACCTGTTCCGCCAGGTGCAGGAGGGGGTGCGGAAACACTGCCCGGGCATGATCGTGCAGTTTTCGACGGGCGGACGCGGCCGCACGCCGGCGCAGCGCTCCGCGGCCTTGGAGTTCCGGCCCGACATGGCGTCGCTGTCGACAGGCTCGGTCAACTTCCCGTCGATCGTCTACGAAAACCAGCCGCCCCTGGTGGACGAGCTGGCGTCGAAGATGAAGCTGTTCGACGTCAAGCCCGAGATCGAGGTCTTCGACCTGTCGCACATCCATGGTGCCCGGCGTCTCGTCGATGCCGGGCTGATGGACCGCCATGCCCATCTCCAATTCGTCCTGGGGGTCAAGAACGCCCTGCCGGCCATCGAGCGCCTTCTGCCGCTGCTGGTCGAGGAAGCGCGGACGGTCCTGCCCGACATGAGCTGGGCGGCGGCCGGCATCGGTCGCCATCAGGAGGAGGTGGCGGATTGGGCGCTCGGGCTGGGCGGCCATATCCGCACCGGCCTCGAGGACAATATCCGCGTCAGCAAGGACCGGCTGGCCTCGGGCAATGCAGAACTGGTCCGTCGTGCGGCGGATCTCGTCGCCCGGCACGGGCGCAGCATCGCCACGCCGGCGGAAGCCCGCAGCATTCTGCGGCTGCCGCACCAGGGATGATCGAGGGTCGGGGCTAGCGGATGCGGCTCCACAGCCCTTTTCCGGCCTGGGAAAGTCCCTCTGAAGCGTCATCCCCAGCTTCCTGGCGTCCCTGAGGAACGCCGAGGGCGCCAAGCGCATTCGCTTTTCGTTGGAAACAGTCAATCGGCGATTGCCGCTCTGGGCTTTCCAGGACTACGCTCAAGCTTTAGGCCTGTTCCGGTTCGGCGGCGCGGGTCCGAAGATCACATCGGAACAGCAGGAGACACCAAGATGGCGACGAAAAAGGCGACCAGCGAAGCGGCCGAAAAGCCGGCTCCGAAGGCCAAGACCGCCAAGGTCACCGAGGAAGAGCGCGTGCCCAAGGGAGCCGCTGCGAAGAAGAGCACCGGTAAGGCCGCCAAGGACGGCGATGTCGCGGCCGCTGACGCCAAGACCTCCACCAAGGGTCCCAGCAAGGCGCTCGGCAAGCCCGTGACGCCGTCGAAGGATCTGGCCCAGATCGTCGGCGCCGAACCGCTGCCCCGCACCGCCGTGGTCAGCAAGATGTGGGATTACATCCGCAAGCACGAGCTGCAGAACCCCAAGGACAAGCGCGAAATCCTCGCCGACGACAAGCTGAAGGTGATCTTCGGCAAGGATAGCGCGACGATGTTCGAACTGAACAAGCTGCTCTCCGCGCATCTCGCCTGATCCAACCCACCACATCAGCCTCCCCGTCCGGCGTTGGACGGGGAGGCTGTCTCGCTCCAGATCCTGTCGTGTCGATCGGGACGGGGCCGCCAAGGTTTACTTTCTCCACCCGATCCCACGTCGAACCAAGGGCAAAGCCCGAGCCCTGCGATGCCGTCACCCCTTGCCCAGATCCGCGTCCTCGAATTGGCCCGCATCCTCGCCGGGCCCTGGTGCGGTCAGTTGCTCGCCGATCTCGGCGCCGATGTCGTCAAGGTCGAGCGCACCGGAGCGGGAGACGACACGCGCCAATGGGGGCCGCCCTTCGTCGAGGCCGCCGACGGGGGTGACCTCGGAGCCGCCTATTTCCACAGCTGCAACCGCGGCAAGCGGTGCATCACGGCCGATTTCGAGACCGCGGAGGGCCAAGCCCTCATTCGCCGTCTCGCCTCCCATGCCGATGTGGTCATCGAGAACTTCAAGGTCGGCGGCCTCAAGCGCTACGGGCTCGATGCCGAGTCGCTCCGCGCCCTCAATCCGCGCCTCGTGGTCTGCTCTATTTCGGGTTTCGGCCAGAACGG
>JAYVMK010000321.1:0-5155 GCA_043758995.1 Lichenibacterium sp.
CGCCATGGGACCCTTCGATCTCGGCATGGGCTACCGCGTCGCCGCCGTGGTCTGCATCGTCGGCTGCGCGGTGCTGATCTTCATCGGCATCCAGCCGCCGAACGACCAGGCCCTCACCGTCACGCTGGGCGCGCTGGTGCTGGCGGCGATCGTCTGGTTCGGGCTCGAGCGGCGGCGCTTCGCCGGACCGCCGATCGGAGAGGCCGCGGTCGGGCGGCGCGCCGCCATCGCGGCGGCCGAGCAGGCGGTCGGCGAAGCGTGAGCCAGCGCCTCGCGGGTCGCGTCGCGCTGATCTCGGGCGGCGCCACGGGCTGCGGTGCCGCGGCGGCGCGCATCTTCGCCGCCGAGGGTGCCAAAGTCGGCATCGTCGATCGCAATGTCGAGGCCGGCGCGGCGCTGACCGTGGAGCTCCGAGCGCTCGGCCACCACGCCGTCTTCGCCGAAGCCGACGTGTCCCGCGCCATCGAGGTGGAGCGGGCCGCGGCGGCGGTCGCCGATGCGCTCGGCCCCGTGACGGCGCTGTTCAATCACGCCGGCACGCTGATCGTGAAACCCTTCCTCGAGGTGACGGAAGGCGAATGGGACTGGCTCATGGCGGTCAACGTCAAGAGCATGTTCCTGATGACGAAGGCCGTGCTGCCCGGAATGATCGCGGCCGGCGGCGGCGCCATCGTCTGCACCTCGTCGATCTCGGCCACGCTGGCGACGCCCGGCGAGGTGCTCTACGACACCACCAAGGGCGCCTGCCACATGTTCGCCCGCGCCATCGCGGTCGAGTTCCGGGATCGCGGCATCCGCTGCAACGCCGTCTGCCCCGGTTTCGTCCGCACGCCGCATGGGCTGCGAGAGGTTCGCGACCTCGCCGCCTTGGGGGTGGACGTCTCGAACGCCGCTCTGGCGGCCGCCCAGGGTCGCATGTGCGAGCCCGAGGAGGTCGCCCGTGCGGCGCTGTTCCTCCTGTCGGACGAGGCGTCCTTCGTGAACGGCACGCAGCTCTACGTCGACAATGGGTTCAGCGCGGTTTGAGGACCGCGCAACGAAAAGGCCCGGCGCTTGCGCGCCGGGCCTCGATCTTCACTCCAAGGCGAAAGCTTACTCGGCGGCCTGCTGGCGCGGGGCATTGGCCTGCGCCGTCGTGCCGTCCGTGTAGGTCTCCTGCTGCAGTGCCTTGTGGGGAGCCGCACGGCCCGGCAACGGCGGAAGCGCGCGGGCCTTCGCGAGGTCGATGCCGGCGCCCTGGGCAACCCGCGTGCCGTAATCCTCGTCGCAGTGCAGGAAGTGCCAGACCATGCGGAGCTGAATCGGCTCCGGGCAGGCCTTCATGTCGGCGACGAGGTTGGCGATCAGGTCCTCGCGCTCCCAGGTCTCGAAGGAGCGGTAGCGCTCGCCGGCCTGGGTGTAGTCGTCGGTGGTACGGCTCGTCTGATAGCGGCCGAGCTTGCCCTCGACCTGCTGGTGGTACTCGGCCTGCGGCTTCGGGGCCTCCCTGAGGCTCTGGCCCAGCACGGAAGGCTCGTAGTTGACGTTGGCGTTCGGGCCGCCGTCGACCGAGAAGGTCATCTGGCCGTCGCGCTGGTTCGTGCGGGCCACAACGCCGGGCGCCGGGGCATTGATCGGCAGTTGGAGGTAGTTGGCGCCGACGCGATAACGCTGCGTGTCCGAATAGGACAGCGTACGCCCCTGCAGCATCTTGTCATCCGAGAAGTCGATGCCGTCGACGAGCACGCCCGTGCCGAAGGCCGACTGCTCGACTTCCGCGAAGAAGTTCGACGGGACGCGATCCAGCACCATGCGGCCGCAGGGCAGCAACGGGAACTGGTCGACGGGCCAGAGCTTGGTGTCGTCGAGCGGATCGAAGGACAGGTGATCGTTCGGGCCGTCCGGCATGATCTGCACGGCGAATTCCCACTCCGGGAAGTTGCCCTTGGCGATGTTGTCATAGAGGTCGCGGGTGCAGTGGCCGACGTCCTTGGCCTGGATCTCGGAGGCCTGGGCCGAGGTCAGGTTGCGCACGCCCTGCTTCGGCGTCCAGTGGAACTTGCAGAGAACCGCCTCGCCCTTGTCGTTGACGAGCTTGTAGGTGTTGACGCCCGATCCCTCCATCTCGCGGAAGGTCGCCGGGATGCCCCACGGGGACTTCAAGTGGGTCACCATGTGCAGCGACTCGGGGTGCATCCCGATGAAGTCGAAGAAGCGCCAGGCTTCCTGGCGATTGGTGATCGGATCCGGCTTGAAGGCATGGATCATGTCCGGGAACTTGATGGCGTCCCGGATGAAGAAGACCTTCAGGTTGTTGCCGACGAGGTCCCAGTTGCCGTCGACGGTCTTGAACTTCACCGCGAAGCCGCGGGGATCGCGCTCGGTCTCGGGGGATTCCTTGGCGCCCGCGACGGTCGAGAAACGGACGAACATCGGGGTTTTTACGCCGGTCTCGGTGAGGACGCGCGCGCGGGTGTATTTGGAGGCCGGCTCGTCGCCGATCTTGCCATAGGCTTCGAAATAGCCGTGCGCACCGGCGCCACGGGCATGAACGACGCGCTCGGGGATACGCTCGCGATCGAAATGGGTGATCTTCTCGATGAACTGATAGTTCTCGAGCGTCGCCGGGCCACGCTCGCCCACCGTGCGGGTCGACTGGTTGTCCCGGACCGGATGGCCCTGGCGGGTGGTCAGGATCTGGTTTTGGTCGGTCATAGGCTGCTCCATGCAGGGGAGGCGGGTGGTACGCAGAACGGCCCGCGTGAACGGATTCGAGGCATAGGGCCCGGTAGGAGCGAAGCGAAGGCTCTCTTCCTGTCCTTCGCCGCGGTCTGCCGGAGGGCGTCCGATGAATATCGGCCGGTCACGAGCCGCTGCGTCGCTCGCTGTTCAAGTGATACCGGAAGTGATAATCATTTTCAATCGTCCGGACGGGACAAAGACGACATGGCCGCCCCGCGCAGGCTCGGAATCAGGATGAAGACGCCAGATCACAACAAGCGACTGCCCGCGAACTACCAACTCGTCTACGACGTGGTGCGGGCACTGGAGCCGGGGCTGCACGCGCCTGCCTCCGACATTTTCACCCGCGCCAAGGCCCTGAAGTCGAGTCTGGGCTACTCGACCGTCTATCGGGCGCTCGATCGTCTGTGTGAGATGGGTCTGGTGCTGGAGCTGCATCTGCCGGGCACGAATGCCGCTCTTTATGAGCGGGCGCGCGCGGGGCACGCTCATTTCGTCTGCCGCGCTTGCGGCCGCATCGAGGACGTCGATTGCGACGTGCCCACCGAGGCCATCCACTCCTTCGTCGAGGGGCGCGACGGTGCCGTTGAGGAGATCATCCTCACCGTTCACGGGCGCTGCGCCGACTGCCGGTCGATCCCCCGCGCCGCAGTATCATAGGACAGTTGCGGAGCGCCCGAACACGTTTCGATGATCAAAGTTCCCGACTTTCTTGGTGTCGGAACGTTTTGATTTAAGCACCCGTTAAGCCCTTCTGCCCCGCGTGATGGTGCTACCCCTATCAAATGTGGCAAAGTCGACCGTTGCCGCCACAATGCTGTGACGTTGCCGCAACAGAGGTCGGGAAGCCGACGTGAAGCTTGGAATCTCGATTGCGTCACCCCGGGGCTCGGCACTAGGGTCGCTTCAGAGATCGCTCTGGAGAAAAAATTCGATGTTCGCTTCCAAGAAAATCGTCACCGCTGCCGCCATGTTGGTCGCCGTTGCTGGCGCGGCTCACGCTGCCGATCTTCCGGCCCGCGTTGCTCCGGCCCCCTATGTCGCCCCGTTGCCGATCTTCACCTGGACCGGCGCTTACTTCGGCATCAACGCCGGCGCGGCTTTCGACAACAAGCAGCAGTTCACCACCACTGCTAACCGCACCGACGGCATCGGCAACACCAACTTCAGCGACAGCGGCTTCTCCGCCGGTGGCCAGATCGGCTACAACTACCAGCTCGGCGGCTTCGGCGGCTTCGGTGGTCCCGGTTCGGGCCTCGTGATCGGCTTCGAAGCCGACGCCATGTACATGGACACGTCGAAGTCGGTGAACACGATCACCAACGGCGGCACGGGTTCGTTCCGTTCGGGCCTCGACTACCTCGGCACTGCCCGCGGTCGTCTGGGTTACGCCTTCAACCAGTTCATGATCTACGGCACGGGTGGTTTCGCCTACGGCGACGTCAACAGCCGCGTCGTCTCGGTCTACAACGGCACCACCGACCTGCAGCGTCAGAGCGGCTTCACCACCGGTTACACCTACGGTGGCGGTGTGGAATACGCCCTGCCGACGGGTTCCTTCCTGAACTTCTTCCACTCCAGCGCCGTGACGCTGAAGGCCGAATACCTGCGCTACGAGCTCGACAGCTCGAACCTCAAGGACTCGTCGGTCAACACCATCAACCTGCAGCCCGGCCTGAAGGTGAAGAACGAGGGCAACATCGCCCGCATCGGCCTGAACTACAAGTTCTAGTCGCTCCGGCTTCGGCCGGTGGAAGGCGCCGCAGCATCGCTGCGGCGCTTTTTTTTTCGTTGTGCGAACGGTGCCGGCGAACCTGTCGCGCCGACATGAAAAAAGCCCCCTGCCCGTGAGGGCAGGGGGCTTTTCAGCTGATTGTAAGTGCCGGACTTATTCGGCGTCGGCGGAAGCCGCCTTGGGCTTCAGCACCATGCGACCGCGGTACATGCCGCTCTTCAGGTCGACGTGGTGAGGGCGGCGCAGTTCGCCCGAGTCCTTGTCTTCCACGTAGGTGGGTTGCGCCAATGCGTCGGCCGACCGGCGGAAGCCCCGCTTCATCGGCGATGTTTTCCGTTTCGGAACGGCCATATCGCTCTCCGTTGATTGTGACGTCCCGCTCAACAGGGGACGGGCCGCTCCGACGAGACGGGCAGCCATCGCGGTCTCCCTAGCGGCAATTCCGCCGCGACGCCAGCGCAAATTCCGCAAAGACGCCGCACGGCGGCTCTCTGCGCTGCGTTGAAGCGACGCCGATGCAATATGTTGCGACGCCGCAACGATCCCTGTATCCCATCGCCGAGCAGAGCGTGACAAGAGACGCTCCGCAACGCGGGCTGAGCGACGTGCCGATCGTGTCGCGCTCCTCTCGGCATCGGCTCAGAGCAGGGGGTTGAACCAAGCATGGCGGAAGCGCAATCGCGTCCGGGACTGACGCCG
>JAYVMK010000322.1:0-9186 GCA_043758995.1 Lichenibacterium sp.
TCTCCCGCCGCCGCGATCTTCCGGCCCATGGCGGCAAAGTCGAGCGCGCCGGTGCGCGCGTAAAGCAGCCCGATTCCGGCGAGCATGAAAGTCGCCGCGAGACTGTTGCAGACCGTGAAGTTGAGGGCTCCGGCGAGCGAGGAGCGTCGCAACGAGAAGCCCGTGAGGGCGAAGGCCGCGACGCTCATCACCTCGAACCAGACGAAGAGGTTGAAGATGTCCCGCGTCAGGCAGAAGCCCTGCATGGCGGCGAGGAACAGCAGCATGATGACGTGAAACGTCGCCCTCTGCTTGTCGAAGAAGCCGCCTGCGTAGACGAAGGTCGCGGCAAAGAGCATCGCGATGAAGCTCGCGAAACCGGCGCTGGCGGGATCGGCCGCGAAAGCGATGCCGAGTGTCACCTCGGGCCGGGGTGTCCAACCGCCGAACCAGAGGACCGGCGTTCCGTCCATCGCGCCATGGGCCAGTACGCCGGACAAGACCGCGACCACAATGGCCACCAAGGTCGCCACGACCTCGGGAACGCGGGAGGGAAGGAGGTGCCCCAGCGCCAGCAGCACACCCGCGACGAGGAGCGGCAGGACGACCGGATAGGGCAGTAGCGCCGCGACGCTCACCGCTTCTGCCCCTTCAACGGCTCGATCTCCTGAGGATCGAGCGTCCCGTCCCGCTTGTGGACCTGGAGTGCCAGGGCCAGGAGCAGCGCCGAGATCGTGGCGCCGACGACGATGTCGGTCAGCACCAGAGCCTGGACGACGGGGTCGACCGCGGGCGTGCCCGGCGGATGATCGTAGAAGATCGGCGGGCCGGCGCCCCAGCGGTAGCCGAGGCCGAGCAACAGGACATAGGTGGAGGACTGGATCACCGTCATGCAGCCGATGAGGTGGACGTAGTTTCGGCTCGATACGACCCCGTAGAGCCCGATGCCGAGAAGCCAGACGGCGACGATCCAGGGCAGCACCGTCATGGCTCCTGGCCCTGCTCGACCTCGGAGAGGAGCGCCCGCGTCTCCTCCAGGAACTCGACCATCAGGACGGTGAAGCCGCCCGCCACCGCCAGGGCTACGCCGGCGTTTTCGACCAGCATCAGCCCGCCCGACAGCATGTCCTTGATCGTGCCGAATGGCAGGACGTTTTCGAGGAATGGGCGGCCCATCGTCACCGGCAGGAGCCCTCCCGCCACCATGAGAAGCGCGCCGCCGCCCTCACAAACATCGAGAACCGGCGGGCGGATGAGCTTCCGCCACCGCTCATAGCCCTCGCCGAGGTAGAGCATCAGCAGGCCCGTCGCCACGATGACGCCGCCCTGGAAGCCGCCGCCCGGCGTCGCGGTCGCGTGGAGCGCCACATAGGCTCCGAAGATCAGCGTGAAGATCCCGAAGATGCGGCTCATGAGCACGATGGCGTCGGAGCGCCCTTCGTGCGGTCGCCCAGCGACGCGGCCCGCATGTCCGGCTCGATCCTCGCCGCGAGCCCCACGCAACAGCAGCACCGTGCCCGCCACGGCGCAGAGCAGCATGTACTCTTCCCCCAGCGTATCGAAGCCGCGGAAATCGAAGTTGACCGCGCTGACCATGTTGGCGACGTGCCGCAATTCTGGTCCCAAGCGGTTGATCGCCTCCCCGTAGGGCGACGCGGCCGTGCCGAACGCCGGCAGGCTCTGCGCCACCCGCCAGAAGCCTGGCAGGATCGTCAGCGCGGCAAGCCCCAGAAGGATCATGCGAGCCCGGCCGCTCATCGGCGCTCCTTGTTGATCCGCACCGCCGCCAGAGTGGCGAGGAAGAGCAACGGCACCGCCACGGTGCCGACGGTGAATTCCGACAGGGCCACATCGGGCGCCTGGAGGGCGAAGAAGAGAAGCGACAGAACCAGCCCATTGATGGCGAGTGCGAAGACCTGCCGCCCGGGATCTCGCGTCAGCACCACGCCGAGGCCGGAGGCTGCCGCAAAGAGCAGCAACGCGGCGAGAAGCACGGCCATTAGGATCGCTCCTTCATGCCTGAGGCCCGTCGCGCAGCAGCAAGGCCCGCCCGGTGGCATGACTGACGGCGGCACCCATCACCAGCATGACGAACACGAGACACGCAAGCTTCACCGAACGGCTGGAGACCCCGTCGGCCAGGAAGCCCGCCAATGCGAGGAAGAACCCGCAGGCTGCATTGACGAAAGTGACGGCATGGATCCGGTCGAGCGCCGAACGCATGCGGATCGCGCCGAAACATCCGATCCAGGCCGAGAGCACGGCGGCGGCGAGGCAGAAGTCGACCAAGATGTCGCTCACAGCCAGCGCTCCAGGAAGACGGCATACAGCAGCAAGGCGGGCAGCGTCAGCACTCCGAAGGTGACCGAGAGATCGATGCTGGAGGCTTGGTCGAAGGCGAAACTCATCATCGCCAGCATGGCGGCGCCGACCGCTCCTGCCAGCTGCACGGCAACGAAACGCTGTCCTATGCGCCCTCGCCACGCCATGGCGGAGGCCACGAAGAAGGGTGGGAGCAGAGCAATGAGGGCGACGAGCCAAGCCGTCATGGTGCGGGCCACCGCGGATCCCTGCCCGCGTCGGACTCGGTAAGCGCATGCGAGAGAAGCGTGTCCTCGTCCAGTGGCGCGCGCAACACAAAGGCGTCCGGCGAGAGCGAGGTCGCCAGCACCACGACGGCACGGCGGCCAGCCTCGAGGGGCCGGCCCTGCTGGCCATGGGCGAACACGCGCTCGACACGCCGCCCTTCGACGGGGCGCATCAGGCCTGCCGCGAGCCTGCGCCCGACCGTCAGGGTCGCCAAGGGCAGGCCCGCCACCGATCGAGCGATGACGAGGGCGGCCCTTGGCTCGAACGAAAAACGGGACGCGCCAGTGCCTAGCAAAGCCCTGTGGCAGACGACCCCGACCGCACCCAGCAGCGCGGCGACGACCATCTCGTCGGGACTGAACTGGCCGGCGAGGATCATGTAGGAGGCAGAACACGCAAGCCAGACGCAGAATGCCGTCATGTCGCCTCCTCGCAGGGCTACGCCCGAACTGTCTCTCATCTTGGCACGCCGTAACGTCGCCGCGCCGATCGTATCTGCGCCAGACCTCACCGGGCTTCGGCGAGCCATACAGGCCTCTAAGCGAGATCAATGACCGTCGAGCGGCCCGACGGCGCTGGAATCGCAGCCCAGCGTTCCCATCAGACAGGGGTAACTGATCCCAGGCGGGACATAGGTGGCGTCGCCGTAGCGGTAGCCGGCAGGATAGCCGTGGCCGGCATAAACGAAGCCCGGCGCGTAGGCGGGACGGGGTACGAGCCGCGTGCGGGCGACATAAACGGTGCGGGGCACCAAACGTGTCCGCGGGACAAGGACGGTCTCACGGGTGTAGCCGATCCGCGGCACGACGACGATGCCTGACGCCTCCGCCGGATCGACCAGGACGCGGGTTCCATCGCGCGCGCAGTCGCAGCCTTGAGCCAAGGCCGGCGATGCCGTGGCGAGAACGGCGGCGAGGATCATGAAAGCTGAACGCATCGCATTTTCTCCTTCGCCGGTCCGGCTGATTTCGAGCCGACAGCCGTACAGCGCCCCGAGCCGGCCCATCCAGGCGGAGACACCGCCGTGACGCCGGCTCCGAGGTGAATGCGGACCGGCAGGCATCGCCCCGTGGCGCGGAACGCTCGGACCTAACTTTGGCTACGATACGAGGTTCCGACTCTGCTGAGGGGGTGGCGAGGCTCATGGCGTTGGACGCGGCACGGTGCCCTCACTGCTGCGGCAGGATCATGCTCCAGTGAGACCAGGTCCATTCGCAGGCCTTCCGGCAGGTGGTTTCGGCCGTCAAGGCCGAGAGGCCTGCAGGCAGATCCAATTCGGCCGATTGCGGCCCCCGATCGGCCGGCACCGCCACAGGATCGAGGCAGCGCTGCCAGAGAGCCGGGGCGCCAGGCGAGGTCTTGACGGCGAAGCAGACGCCCTCGGTCTTGTGGTCGTTCCAGACGCCGTCTTCGAGGCCGAACTCCACCCTCAGCCGGCGCTCGCCCTTGAGCGGGATCGTGATGATGCTCGGTGGTTGAGCGGTCAGATCGTTGCCGTAGAGGTCGCCGTCGCGTCCGATTTGGTGCACCATTTGCCGCCAAGGCCTGTGCGCCGCCACGTCGGCGAACAATGCCGCCGCGTCCGGGCTCGGCGGAGCCGGCGTGATCGTCACGGGCTGGAACTCCACCGTCATGGTGGAAGCGTAGAAGGCCGTCGCCCAGGACGAGCCGCCCACGACGAAGCTTCGGACGTGGTCGGCCCCGACCAGATCACCGCCGCCGGTGGCGAGCATCGCGAACGTGTCGGGATCGCTGACGATCGGAGACAGCAGAAAGCCTCCCGCCGCGATCGCCGGGATGAACCGGTACTTCTGCTCTCGACCGGTGGCGAACGTTGCCTGGAGGCTCAGTCGGGGTGGCCGAAAGACCACGCCGGCCAAGCGCCCGAGAAGCGTCTTGTCAACCGTCACCCGAACGAAGACAGGAGCGTCCATCGGCACCGTGACGCTGCTGCCGAGCGAGGCCTCGACGCGAACCGGAGGACCCAGCACCTCCGGCAGCGGGACGGCTCGACGATGCAGCGCAAGAAAGCCGCCCACGCGACGCACGGGCTCGTAATCCCGTAGCAGCACCGGCCAAAGCGCGCCTTCTCCCGTGGTGGGGTAGCGGTCGTCGAGAACTCTACCGTCGAACAATACCCAGGCAGGGGCTTTCGGGCCGGCGTAGAAGGCCGCATTGGCGGCGATCAGGCCTGCCGTATAGGTCGAATAATCCTGAAAACTGGGTCGCGGGCGATAGTCGAGCCCGGAGGCAAGGACGGAACTTTGCAGCGGGGGTATGATGTCGACACCGCCGTCGAGGGTCGGCAGTGGCTGAAGCGCTCTGATCGCGTCCCATCCCGCCGCCTTGGCGTCACGGGCCGCGACGGCGAAAGCCACGGGAGAGCGCAGGAAAGAGGCCCAGGCGCCGGTCTCGCCTTCGAGGGCATCGATCATCGGGCGGTAGATCTCGGGCAGCCGGCCTAATTTAGGGCCGCCATGGGAGGCAGCCAGCAGGAAGAGCGGCGCCACGATCCAGAGAATGCCCAGAGCGGTGCCTGACACGGCGGCGGCCGCCATCACGGACCGGGACAGGACGAGGGCGATGCCCAGCAAGACGGCAGCGAGGCCCAGAGTCATCCAGGCGATCTGCGGGTGGCTGTCGGCCCGGATGAAACCCGCCTTGCAGGCGATGAGCACCACGACCACCGTGGACAGAACCGCGGCGGCTCGCGCGAGCGGGTCCATGCGTGCCGAAGCCACGATGGTGACCAGGATCAACAGCCCGGCACCCAGGAGAAAGCCCGCCATCTCGCTCCGGAGCGGGAAGGCATACATGGCCTCGCCATAACCCGCCGCGACCTGGCCCTGGAGGTCGAAATAGGCCGGCAAATCGCCGATCCGCTGGCCATAGGCCAGGAAGGTGGCCAGGAAGGCGAGACCGAAGAGCAACGTCATGACGGGAAGCCGGGGCTTCGTCACCGGGCGCGACGGGTGCTTCCCGCGCGAAAACCGCGCCAGCAGGGCGCGCAGATCGGCGATGGCAAAGAGAAGCAGCGCCACGACGCCGAAGCTCGTCTTGGACAGGGTCATGATGCCCATCAAGACAGCGCCCGCCGCGACGATGACGAGCGACGATCGATCGCCGGGGCTGCGCAGCAGGTCGACGAAGATCAGCGTCAGGCAGAATACGAAGTAGAAGCCATCTGGGTCGAGTTGGAGTAGGGCGGCGAGGCCGACCGTCATCGTGACGACGGCCAGGACGAACCCGCCCGGCCCCGAGGCTCGCGCCAGGGTGGCGTGCCGGGCCAGCCACGCCACAGCGGCGCCGTTGGCGAGGGCGACGGCGCAAAGGACGGGCAGATCCGCGACGAGGTACCGGTCGCCGTAAAATCTCGTCACCAAGGCAGAGGCGGGTCCGTAGGTGAAGGCGAGATCGACACCCCAGCGAGCCGGCCACGCCGCGGCTTCGGCCAGGACGGCAATCCATGACGCGTCGAGGCCGGCGTCGGGAAACGTGAGGGACAGGGGGCGGAGCACACAGAGTAGAGTGGCGAGGCCGAGTAGAAGCGCCGCAGCTATTGCCAGAAACGGGATGCCGGGCCTGACCCTCGTCCGGGCCGCAACGACCTTCTTCATCGAACGTCGTGTTTCAACCATCTCCCGCCCATCGTTCACCTGCCGGCGAAGACCTCATCATGCGGCTCGCTGAATTTCCAGCAATGTTTCCATGCCCGTGCCGGACGCCATCGCGTCTCGGTTCAAACTGCGGTTGGGATCAGCACCTGTTGCCGAAACTCAGACTCGGGAGTTAGATCGTCGCGACGGTCGCTCGCGGCCCAGTGTGTTGAGAGAATGCCGACATGGTCTATGTGATCGCGACCCTGCATGTTCATCCGGAGAAGCGCGCACCCTTTCTCGAGGATGTCAGAAGCCTGATCGCCCATACGGTGAAGGAGGACGGCTGCCAGTCCTACGATCTGCTGAGCAGCATCACCGAGCCGAACGAATTCGTCTTCGTCGAGCGTTGGGCCTCGCGCGACGCCCTCTCGGCCCATTTCGAGACGCCGCACATGCTGGACTGGCGCCGCGTCTCGGCCGAGTACCTGGCCGACCGCAAGGTCGAGATCATCCACCCCGACAAGGTCGAGGAGCTCTGAGCCGGACGGAAGGCGTAAGCTCTCTTCCAGAGGACGTTGAGACAGCACCACAAGCACGTTGAGGGTGGATGGCCGCACGCGGCTCTCCCCTCTCGCTCGCGGAGTGGAGAGGCGTTCAGCGTCGAGTCAGACGGCCTAACCAAGTCGCTGGTCTCGTCGACCGAGGCTCATCCAACACCATCGGAACGGGCTCGCCCGAGCGAAGCCGTCTCTGCGCCCCATCAGACCATAGATCGAGAGGACCTCTCTTTGCTCCGCGCCACCTCCGTCCTCCCGAAAGGCCATTGGCCCGACCGCCCGGTCGCCGAGATCGTGGTGCTGGACTTCGATGATCGCCATCGCCGCCGCATCGCCATGACGGGGACGGGCGGGCTCGAGTTCCTGCTCGACCTCGACGAGGCCATAGCCTTGCGCGGCGGAGACGCGCTGGTGCTCGACGACGGCCGACTGATCGAAGTCGTGGCGGCGCCGGAACACTTGATCGAAGTGCGCGGCCGCACGCCGGGCGACCTCGTCCGGCTGGCCTGGCATATCGGCAATCGCCATCTCTCGGCGCAGGTGATGGCGAATGCTCTACGGCTGCGCGGCGACCATGTCATCGAGGACATGCTGCGTGGCCTCGGTGCGTCGGTCGTGTCGATCGAGGCGCCCTTCGATCCCGAGGGCGGCGCCTATGCGGGCGCAAGTCACGCCACCGTCGACCATCACAAACACGGTGACGGCCCGAAAGGCGACGGCGATTCGAAGCACGACAAGAAACATGGCAAGCACGGCCACGATCACGACCATAAGCACGGCAAGCACGACCATCCTGCGGACGCGCCGGCCAAAGCCGAGCACGATCATGCCGGCAAGCACGGCCATAAACACGATCACGACCACAAGCACGGCGGCGATCACAAGCACGACCATTGACCGTGGCTGGGCCGGCGTCGCCGCTAGCGCTCTTCGCCTGGCTGTCGCCGGCTTTCCCGGTCGGCGCCTTCGCCTATTCGCACGGGCTCGAAAGCGCGGTCGATGCCGGCCTCGTCACCGATGCGGCGACGCTGGGCGGCTGGCTCGGCGACCTGCTGCGGCATGGTTCCGCCCGGCAGGATGCCGTCCTGGCGGCCGAAGCCTGGCGCCTGGCAGGTCAGGCCGATGCCGCCGCTCTGTCTGAGCTGAACGACCTCGCCCTCGCCTTGGCGCCATCCCGCGAGCGGCGGCTCGAAACGGGCGGCACCGGCCGGGCCTTTGCCGAGGCGATCCGCACCGCTTGGCCGGAGGCCGCCTGCCCGTCCCTGAGCATGGACGGGGATGTCGCCTACCCCATCGCCTTCGGAGCCTCGGCCGGCACCGCGGGCCTGCCGCTGGTACCGAGCCTCGAAGCTTTGGCCCTCGCCTTCGTGGGCAACCTCGTCTCGGCGGCGGTGCGGCTCGGCCCCATCGGCCAGACCGATGGGCAGCGCGTCACGGCGGCGCTCCTGCCCGAGGCCCGGCGCCTTGGCGGCTGGGCGGCGACCTCCACCCTCGACGATCTCGGCGCCTGTGCCCTAAGATCCGACATCGCCGCCCTGCAACACGAAACGCTCTATTCGAGGCTGTTCCGCTCATGACGTCACGACACGGACCCCTGCGGGTCGGCATCGGCGGGCCCGTCGGCTCGGGCAAGACGGCGCTGATGGAGCAGCTCTGCAAGCGACTGCGCGGCGCGCATGAGATCGCCGCCATCACCAACGACATCTACACCAAGGAGGATGCCGAGATCCTGGCCCGGGCCGAAGCCCTGCCGCTCGACCGGATCATCGGCGTCGAGACCGGCGGCTGTCCCCATACCGCCATCCGCGAGGATGCTTCCATCAACCTCGCCGCCGTCGACGATCTCAATCGGCGCTTCCCGGCGCTGGAGTTGATCCTCATCGAATCTGGCGGCGACAATCTGGCCGCCACCTTCTCGCCCGAACTCGCCGATCTCACCATCTACGTCATCGACGTCTCGGGCGGCGAGAAGATCCCTCGCAAGGGTGGCCCCGGCATCACCCGCTCGGACCTGTTCGTCATCAACAAGACCGATCTGGCTCCCCATGTCGGAGCCTCGCTCGACGTGATGGAGCGCGATACGATCCTCATGCGGCGCGACAAGCCTTTCGTCTTCTCCAACATGAAGACCGGACAGGGCGTCGACACCGTGATCGAGTTCATCCGGCGCAAGGGTGGCCTCGGAAGCTGAGGTTGCGTTAAGCCTCTTTGAATCGGAGCGGCTGTGTCGGATAAGGTGCGGCGGAGCGCGACGCGGCGCTGCCGCGGTTCCTTCTCGGGAAGAAGCAGAATGGCTTTCAACGGATTCCTTCGCCGCCTGGCCCTCGCGGCAGCGGTGGCGGGCGGGCTTGCCGCTGCGGCGCCGATGGCCGACGCCCAGACCGCCACGACACCTGCGGCACCCTCGCCGACGGTTCCGGCTCCGGTCTCCCCGGCCGCCCCAGCGACGCCGACCGCGCCGG
>JAYVMK010000323.1:0-4096 GCA_043758995.1 Lichenibacterium sp.
TCGAGTGATCGCGGATGTAGACGAAGCCCGAGAGCAGCGACGCCACGGTCGGCGGCTCGCGCTTGGGCGGCACGCGGTCCAGCCGAATGCCGCCGACGAGCAGGCTCGCCAGCGCGAAGGTGCAGGCGATCGCGGCATAGGCCCAGGCCGGACCCGCAATGTAGATGGCACCGCCGATCGCCGGGCCGACGATGGTGGCGGTCTGGATCGCCGACGCCGAGAGCGCGAAGGCGGCGGTCAGCGACTCTTGCGGAACGACACCCGGCAGCAATGCCGACACGGTGGGCGATTCGAAGGTGCGCGCGGCGCCGATCACCGCCACGGCGGCGAAAATACCATGCGCGCCGAGCCAGCCCTGGAGGCTGCCAAGCGCCAGGGCGGCGGCCGCGAGAGCCTCGACGGCCTGGCAGATCCGCACGATCGTTCGGCGGTCATATTGGTCGGCGACATGTCCGGCCGGCAGCGTCAGCAGCAGCATGGGCAGGAACTGCATGAGCCCGATGAGGCCGAGTTCCAGCGTCGAGCCCGTCAGCGTGAAGATCTGCCAACCCACCACGACGGCGGTGATCTGGAACGCTGCGGTGGAGAGGGTGCGGGCCAGCCAGAATCGCAGAAAGGCGGGCTGACGCAGCAACGGTGGACTCTGTGGCGGAGGGACGGAATCGAGCAATGGAACGGTGATCCTCGCAGGCATAGAAGCTCTTCTAAGCCGCCCGCACGGTCGTCGGGCGCTTAAAAATTTGTTTTATCTTTGGACTTCGTCGGAAAAGGGCGGCTCACGAAGCGCGAGCCCGCGAGGCCGAAGCGCCACGGCACCTCGGCGTTGCGGCTGATGCCGATGCGGCGGCCGGCGACGAGGGACGGCGCCGCCTCGCTCAGGATCAGCGAGAATGGGGAAGCGTCGAGCGCCGCACCGTCGTGCGACGCATTGATCCCCAGCGCCTGGCAAAGCCGACCCGGGCCGGCGCAAAGGAGACGCGGGTCATCGAGACCGCGGCGCGCCCGCATGGTCTCGAGCCCGTGCGTGGGTTCGAGCGCGCGGATCAGCACCGCCGAGCCGGACTCCTCGCCGCCCACGACATTGAAGCACCAATGGATGCCGTAGGAACGGTAGACATAGGCACGGCCGGGATCGCCGAACATGGCCCGGTTGCGCGGGCTCGGGCCACGGCAGGAATGCGAGGCCGCGTCATGACGCCCATAGGCCTCGGTCTCGACGATGATCCCGCCGACGCCGTCGAGCATCAAGGTCGCGCCGACCAGATCGCGCGCGAGGTCGAGGACCGGACGGGTATAGAAGCCCGACGCCCGCGACCCCTCACAGGTCGTCAGCGACACCTGTCCTAGCTCCGCGGCATCTCCACCCTGTGCTGCGCCACCGGGATCATGCCGCGCACCTTGGCGACCCGCTCGCGCTCGACGCGTCCCGCCGCGATGCCAACGCCGTCGCTGGCACGCGCCGTGACGAGGCCCCAGGGGTCGACCAGCAGGGAATGGCCGTAGGTGGCGCGCGTCGCGCCGGCCTGGGTAAAGGTGCCCGTCTGCGCCGCCGCCGCCACGTAGCATTCGGTCTCGATGGCCCGAGCGCGCAGCAGCACCTCCCAATGATCCTTGCCGGTCTGCAGCGTGAAGGCGGCAGGCACCGCGATGAGTTCGGCGCCGCGATCCATCAAGGCTTGGTAGAGGTACGGAAAGCGCATGTCGTAGCAGATGGAGCAGCCAACAGTGACGCCTTCGCAATCGTAGGTCACGACCGCGTCGCCCGGTTTGAAGGACGCGCTCTCGCGGTATTCCGTCCCGTCCGGTGCCGTGATGTCGAAGAGGTGGATTTTGCGATAGCGCGCCACCTCGCGCCCTTCGCGATCGAAGGCCACCGTGGTGTTGCCGATGCGCTCCTCGCCGGGCAGGCGCTCCAGCATCGATCCCGCATGGATGAACACGCCATGCCGTGCCGCGAGGTCGCGCAAGGTCCGGTAGGCCTCGCCGTCCGGGAAGTAATCGGCAGCGGCGAGCTTGGCGTCGCGCGTGCCGCCGAGGAAGTCGAAACATTCGGGCAGCAGCAGCCAGTCGGGACGCTCCTCCACGACCGCGCGGTCGATCAGCGCCGTCGCCTGCCGCAGATTGGCGGCCCGGTCGTCACCCGAGTTCATCTGGATCAGCGCGATCTTCATGGGACCTCTCCGGCAAACCCTGTTCCATTCGAGCACGGCCCACCGAGCCCCCGCAAGCCCAGCGGTCCCGACCGGCCCAGTCCGACACAGGGCGAAGCTCCCAAAATGGCACAGCGCCCCGTCGCGGCATCGATGGCTGCCATCAAAAGCTTACTGTCGTCAGACACTTGCCATTTCCGTTCAGACGCGACGGTGCAGGGCACGGCCATTGCGACTGGAGGCGCAATCCCTTCCGCACGGGCGCCGCCCGACAGGAGATCGACCGTCAGGATGCTCGCCTTGCGCCCCACCGATCTCTTCCTCGCGCCTCCCCTCGCCCGTCCCCGCGGGCGCAAGCGGGTGAGCCTTCGCTCCGTCCGGGCGAGAGCCAACACGACTATCAACCGGATTGGCTTCATGGCCCTGGCTGCGGCCCTCGACGCCGCCGCGATCCTCGGCGCCGCGGCGGCGACCGGCGCCCTCTGGGGCCATGGATCCGGAGATTACGACGACCTCGTGCTGGGCACGACGGTGGCGACACTGTTCGTCATCCCGGGCGTCCTCGGCAACGATTACGCCATCACCCGCTACCTGTCCCACAAAGGCCACGCCAAGCGGTCGCTGAGCCTCTGGGGCGTGGCCCTGGCGGGCGCCCTGATGCTGGCCTTCGTCACCAAGACCAGCGACACCTTCTCGCGCGGCGCCTCGCTGGGCCTTGCGGTCGCGGGTTTCGCGACCCTGCTCGCCACGCGAGGCCTCATCGTCGCCACGTTGCAGAACCGGGCACGGGCGGGGCACGTCACGTCGCGTCACATCTTCCTCGTGGGCGACGAGGAGATGATCCGCGCTTTCTCGGAGCGCCACGCCCCGCACCGGGTGGGGCTGCGCATCGTCGGAGCCTCGGTGCTGCGCCCCGGCGAGGAGAACCTCTGCGACGACCTCACGCTTGCGGCGGCCTCGGCGCGCGTTCTGCGGCCCGACGACATCCACATCCTCGTGCCCTGGAGCGAGCGCGAGCGGCTCGAAGCCTGCATCGACACGTTCATGGGCGTGCCGGCCACGATCCAGCTCGCGCCGGAGCGGTTCTTCGACAAGTTCGACGACCTTCACGTCATCCGAAACGGCTCGGTGGCATCGCTCCATCTCGTGCGGCGCCCGCTCTCGTCGAGCGAGGTGCTGGCGAAGCGCATCCTGGACCTCGTGCTCGCCTCGGCGGCCCTGGCGCTGCTGGCCCCGCTCTTCGCCGCGGTGGCGATCCTCATCAAATGGGAGGATGGCGGCCCGGTCTTCTTCCAGCAGAGACGCTACGGCTTTAACCAGGAGCCGTTCCGGATCTTCAAGTTCCGCTCCATGCGGACCATGGAGGACGGCCGGGCGGTGCGTCAGGTGACCAAGGGCGACGGCCGCATCACGGCCATCGGCCGTTTCATGCGCCGTACCAACATCGACGAGTTGCCGCAGCTCATCAATGTGCTGCGGGGCGACATGTCGCTCGTCGGCCCCAGGCCGCACGCCATGGCACATGACCAGGCTTTCGAGGCCGAGGTGGCACTCTATGCCCGCCGCCACAATGTCCGCCCGGGCATCACCGGCTGGGCGCAGGTGAACGGCTGGCGCGGCGAGACCGATACGCCCGAGAAGGTGGTGGGCCGCGTCGAGCACGACCTGTACTACATCGACAATTGGTCGCTGCTGTTCGACCTCTCCATCATGGTCCGCACCGTTCTGTCGAAAAAGGCCTACAGCAACGCCAAATAGGCGCGAGTGGGCTCAGGTGGGCCGGCGCACCACGAGGTCGATCTCGACGAGCGCCTCATAGGCGAGGCCGGTCACGCCCACGCAGGTCCGGGCCGGCAGCCGGCCTTCGGCGAAATAGCTCCGCCAGGTGTCGTTCAGCGCTGGGTAGTCTTCGGCGAAGCGCGTCAGATAGATGCGCGCCATGACGA
>JAYVMK010000324.1:0-7112 GCA_043758995.1 Lichenibacterium sp.
CGCTACATCGTGCCGCGCGTCGGCGATGGCATGCTGCCGTTGTTCCTGCTGAACGACCTCATCCGCTATTACCGCACCATCGCGGTGGATTACGAGTTCAAGACCGGCGAGGCCGACAAGCCCTGGGGCCTGCGCAATCTGAAGCTCGTCTTTTCCCGCAAACTTCTGTACGCGAGCGGGCTCTTCGCGCTGGGCGCCACGCGGGATGGGCCGGCCGAAGCCAAGGTCGATCGGCTCGAGGCGCTACTCGGCCTGACGCCGCTCGATCGCATGGCGGAGATCTGCGGCGCGGCATCGGTCGGGCCGATCTTCGACGCCTACGACCATTTCCTGTCGCAACTGGCCAAGCCCGGCGTGCGCCATCATCTGGAACGGCTGACCCGCCGGGACCGCGACGACCCTGTCTTCCGCGACCTCAAGGACGCCGGCTACGAGTTCACCCGGGACCTCGCGGCCCTGTTCGAAACGACCTTCGACCACGAGCATCCGATCCGCCGGGCGATCCTGTTCTAATGCGGCGGGGAGCTGGGTCGGTGGTTGCGGAGCGCTGACCCACGTCGCCCAGCCATGGGGCCGGGCGGTCCTCGAGCCTGGCCTCGTCAAATGGATCGGCGTCATGTGGCGCCGGCGGTCTGGCCGCCTCGGGTTCCGCGACCTTCGTCCGCGCGACTGCTTCACCTCGGGCGTAACGGGTCGGCGAGAGCCCGGCCTCGCGGGTGAACGCGATCGTGAAGGTGGTCGCCGAGGCATAGCCGACGCCTTCGGCAATCTCGGCGACGCTGCCCGTCTTGGACCGCAGCATGTCCTTAGCCAGAGCCATGCGCCAGGCTAGAAGGTAATCCATAGGTGCCGTCCCCACCGAGCGACGGAATCGCTCGAAGAAGGCCGAGCGAGACAGTGACGCTTCAGCAGCCAGAAGCGGCACCGTCCAGGAATGCTGGGGACGGTCGTGCATCCGTCGGAGGACGGCGCCGACGCGCTCGTCTGCCAGCCCACGCAGGAGGCCCGGCGATGCGGCGGTTCCGGCCGTGGAGCGCAGTATCTCGATGAGAAGCACCTCCAGCAGGCGCTCGAGGACGACGTCCCGGGCCGGCCGGGTCGCGTGTACCTCGTCGCCGACGAGCCCCAGGAGGGTCGATAGTCGCGTGTCGCCGTTCACACGGATCAGCCGGGGCAGAAGCGGGACCAGGAGTGCGGCGTCCGGCGATCCGAATTCGCAATAGCCGATCAGGAGCCGGATGTCGGCAGGACCCTCGAGGGGTCCGATCCTGACCTCCCCGTCGGCCAGCCTCACGGGGTCGGGGTCGGCCTCGCCCGGCTCCGGCGGGATCAGGCTCGACATCACGAAGTCTCGGGCCGCCGGGATCAGGACGACGTCGCCCGACTCCAGGATCATGGCGTCGTGCCCCTCCGCCGAGAGGCGGCACCTGCCCTCGAGGACAGCGCAATAGAAGGGTCGTCCGGTTTCGGATCGCCGGACACGCCATCGGCCCGCCCCGATGACGACCTTCGACGACGGCGCGCGCGGCTGCAGCAGCGTGACCATCTGGGCAAGCGGATCGGCCAAACAGGACTCTCGCAAAGATATTGAGGACTAGCACGCATAGTACGCCCGGCTGCGTGGGTCTATGGTTCGATGCCAATCGGAAGGACCCAGACATGCACGACAAGCCCAAGGCCCTGGTCACGGGGGCCAATCAAGGGATCGGCTTCCAGATCGCGAAGGATCTCGCCGCGCACGGTTTTACGGTCCTGGTGGGGTCGCGGGATCTCACGCGCGGCGAGGCCGCCGCCAAGGAGATTGGAACCGACGCTCACGCGATCCAACTCGACGTGACGGAAGCCGCCTCGATCGCCGCCGCGGCGAAGCGCGTGCGCGATGAATTCGGCCAGCTGGACATCCTGGTTCAGAACGCCGCCATCTCGAACACCTCCAAGTTGGAGGGTCAATCCATTGAAGACTATGCCGCGACGACGCGGCCCAGCAACGTATCGCTCGTCGAAATGCGCGCCGTCTGGGACACGAACGTCTTCGGGGTACTGGCCCTGCACCAGGCCCTGCTGCCGATCATTCGGGATACTCCTGGCTCGCGGATCGTCATCGTGTCGAGCGGGGCAGGCTCGCTGACCGCCAATTCGAATCCCGCCAACCCTCATCGCCGTGTGTTCGGCCCCGTCTATCCGGCCTCCAAGACGGCGCTGAATGCCTTGACGGTCGCCATGGCGGCCGAGCTGGAAGCGGAAGGGATCCCGGTCAACGCGATCTCCCCTGGCTTCATCAAAACCAACCTCAACGGCTATGCGGGCACCGATACGATCGAGCAAGGAGCCCGCGAGGCTGTTCGCGTCGCTCTCCTCGGCCGAGATGGTCCGACGGGAGGTTTCACGCGGTGGCACGGGGAAACGATCCCCTGGTGATCGGGAGCGGGCAGACACCGTCATCGCTGAAGCACGGTCCGGTCGCATCGGCGCCAGCCGTCCTCGCGGTATTGCACCACGCACCGGCAAAGGATGCGACACTCGTCGGGCGCATCGGACCGGGGGCCGATTCGTCGACGCGTTGGAGTTCTGGCCACCCCGGGTCGAAAGCGCGTCGTGGCCTCGATCGATCGGAATGCATTTACGGAGGCTCATGCCGCGCTGCTCCGCAATGGCGCGCTGCAATTCGACCTTCCGTCCGGGGCGACGCCAGTGCCGCCCGCGCATGCGCCCCTGTCCTTCGGGTTCGGTCACGTCGATGTCGTGTGGCTGCTCGCGGCGCTGGCCGCGGCGCTCGCGGTGGGTCTGGCCGTCGCCTACTGGCGGGGCCGCATACCCGCGCCGGACGAACCTCGGTCGAGGGCGCCCGCCGTCTCACCCGCCCTCGCGCCGGCGAAGGCCCGTCTGGCGCTCGACGACGCCGACCGGCTCGCCGCGGAAGGCCGTTATCTCGAAGCGGCCCGCACCCTCCTCGCCTGCGGGCTCGACGCCATCAGGGACCGCTACCCGGGCCTGCTGCGACCGACCACGACCAGCCGCGACCTCGCCGGCGAAACGGCTCTCGACGGCGCGTTCAGGGTCGGCTTCGCCCGCATCGCCCGTGCGGTCGAGGTGGGGCTCTTCGGTGGACGGCCTGTCGGGCCCGAGGATTACGCGGATTGCCGCCGCGCCTTCGTGACCTCCGCACTGGGCGGAGGCGCGTGAGCGCCGTCTCGGGACAGTCCGGCGTCGCGGCCGACGGGGCACGTCCCGAGCCCTTCTCCCGCATCACCGCTCTTGCGGTGGCGGGGATCGGCATCGCCGCCTTCTTGGCTTTCCTGGTCTTCGGCGCCTTCGCACCCGAGACCGATCGGGACCTGCGGGGCGGCAGCGCCCTGTCCGATTCCGCCATCGGCTTCGCCGGCTTGGTGGAGCTGCTGCGGGCCGAGAACGTTCCGGTCACGGTCAGTCGCATGGTCGCCCGCCCGAGACCGCCCGGACTGCTCGTTCTCACGCCTTTGCCGGGGGCAGGCCCGATCGCACCGACGCTGCTCGACGATCGCGCCGGACCTGTGCTGGTCGTGCTGCCGAAATGGCGCGTGCATCGGCTGGAAGGTCATCCCGGCTGGGTCGAGAGCGAGCGGCCGCTGGAGTTCGGCCTCGTCGAGCATCTCATGCCGGTCCCGACCGCGCTCAACCACGTCGACGGACCCCATCGCGCCCTGCACGGCGGCACAGGGTTGATGGAGCAAGCGACGTCGCTGCCGATCCGCCCGCTCGACCTGGCCCAGACCGTCGACCTGTCGGCGAATTGGACGCCGGTGCTGCTCGACGAGGCGGGCGGGCCTGTGCTGGCCCGTTGGACCGGCCGCCGCATCTACCTCCTCGCCGATCCGGACGTGCTCGACACGCGCGGCCTCGCCGACCCGGAGGGGGCGCGCACGGCCGTCAGGGTGATCGAGGATCTCCGGGCCGGCGGTCCCGTGACCTTCGACGTCACGCTCGACGGTTTTGGAGCACCGCCGAACCTGCTTCGCCTCCTGTTCGAGCCGCCGCTCCTCGGGGCCACGCTCTGCGCCGCGGCGGCGGCTCTGCTCGTCCTTCTCATGGCGATCCACCGCTTCGGCCCGGTCGCCCTGCCCGAGCGGGTCCACGACTTCGGAAAGCGGGCGCTGGCCGACAATTCGGCGGGTTTGATCGCGCTCGCGGGCCGCGAACCCCGCCTGGCCCTGCCCTATGCCCAACTCGTACGGAGCCAGGTGCTGCGCAGCCTCGACGTCTCCCACCGGCTCGACGCCGAAGCGGCCGACGCGCTGCTCGACTCCGCCTCTCGGGCTCGCGGCCAACCCATGGATTGGACGACGCTGTGGGCCAAGGCCGCCGTGGTGCGCAGCCGGGCCGAGCTCGTTGCCGCGGCCGAAGGGCTGCACCGCTGGAGAAAAGGCATGATCCGTGACGATCGATGACATCGGCGCCCTCGCGGGCCGCATCCGGGCCGAGATCGCCCGAGCCGTCGTGGGCCAGGAAGCGACGGTCGAGCTCCTGCTCACCGCGCTTCTGGCCGGCGGCCATATGCTGCTCGAAGGGCCGCCCGGCACCGCCAAGACCTTTCTCGTGCAGTGCTTCGCGCGTGCCATCGAAGCCCGGTTCGGCCGGATCCAGTTCACGCCGGACCTGATGCCGGGCGACATCGTCGGCTCCAACATCTTCGACTTCCGCTCCGGCACCTTCACGCTGACGCCGGGTCCGGTGTTCTGCGACCTGCTGCTCGCCGACGAGATCAACCGCACCCCGCCGAAGACCCAGGCGGCCCTGCTCGAGGCCATGCAGGAGCGGCGCGTCACCATCGACGGCACCTCCTACGACCTCGGGGCCCGGTTCATGGTCGTGGCGACCCAGAATCCGCTTGAGCATCAGGGCACCTATCCGCTGCCCGAAGCGCAGGTCGACCGGTTCCTGTTCAAGCAGGTGCTGGACTTTCCGACAGAGGCCGAAGAGCGCGACGTGGTGCGCCGCCACGGCATGCGAGCCGGTTCGGTCGATCCCGGCACGTTCGGAATCACGCCCGTCGTCTCCGCGGACGAACTCCAGACCGCCATGGCGACCGTCGCGGCCGTGCGGCTGGAAGATCCCATCGTCGACTACGTGGTGCGCACCGTGCGGGCGACGCGCCACAGCCCGGACCTCGACAGCGGCGCATCCCCGCGCAGCGCCGCCATGCTGGCGGTGGCGAGCCGTGCCCGAGCGGCGCTCGACGGCCGCGACTACGTGATCCCCGACGACGTCAAGAGCCTGGCGCTGCCGGTGCTGCGCCATCGCGTGGTCCTGTCGCCCACGGCCGAGATCGACGGGCGGCAGGTCACCGACGTCGTCGCCGAACTCCTGTCGCTGGTGGAGGCGCCGCGTTGAGCCGAGGCGAGAGCGACCTGCCGCATCGCTCGTCGCTTTATCCGACATGGCGCGGTGTCGGCTGCATGGTGGCGGGAGCACCGCTCTCGGTGCTCGCCGCCGTGCTGCTCGGGTCGGACTGGTGGCGGATGGCGCTGCCCTGGATCGCCCTCGTAGGCCTGACCCTGGCGCTCGACGCCCTTTTGGCGCCGAGGCGGGGCGCGCTTGTGGCCTCCGTCACGCTGCCGCCCCGGCTCGAAGCCGGCGGCCCCGCCGGCGAGATCAGCGCCGCCTTCCCGGCCGCGCGGCGCGGGGTTGCGGTCGAACTCGCGCTCGAGGCCGAGGCGCTGATCGACATCGCTCCCCTGCGGCTTGCGGTGTCCTCGGCCGAGGGCGCGCACTTTGTCCTCACGCCGCGGCGGCGCGGCCGGGCGATGGTGCGGGCCCTGCATCTGCGCTGGCGCGGGCCGCTCGGCCTCGTGTGGATCGGTCATGAACAGCGGATCGACCAAGCGATCGACATCGTCCCCAACGTGTCGGCCGTGCGTGAAGAAGCCCTGCGGCTCTTTTCGCGGAACCGCGACGGCGGCACGGCCGTGCAGCGTGATCTCGCATCGAGCCTGGAATTCCATGCGCTTCGCGAGTTCCGCGGCGGCGACGACACCCGCACCATCAGTTGGAAACAGTCGGCCCGGCATCGCACCCTGATGGTGCGCGAGACCCGGGCCGAGCGGAACCGCACGGTGCTGGTGGCCATCGACACGGGACGCCTGATGTCCGAACCGCTCGACGGCGGACTGCCGCGCGTCGACCATGCCGTCAACGCGGCCTTGCTGCTCGCCTATGCGGGGCTGAAGATGGGAGACCGGGTGGGCCTCTTCGCCTTTGCCGACCGCCCGCGCCTCGCCCTGCCGGCCCGCCTCGGGGTCGACAGTTTCGCGGCCTTGCAGGCGGGTGCGGCGGGCCTCGACTATGCCGCGGAGGAAACCAACTACGCCCTTGGCCTGTCGACCCTGGCGGCTTCCCTGCCGGGACGGGCCCTGGTGGTGATCTTCACCGAATTCGCCGACACGACCGGGGCCGCCCTGATGATCGACAATCTGTCGACGCTGCTGGCGCGCCACCTCGTCGTCTTCGTGGCCTTTCGCGATATCGAACTCGAGACTCTCGCCCGTGCGGCTCCCGACCGGCCGGCGGACGTATCGCGCGCCGTGGTGGCGGGGAGCCTGCTGCGCGAGCGCGACCTCGTGCTGCGGCGCCTTCGGCGGCTCGGCGTCGACGTTCTCGATGCGCCCACCGCCGGCGCCGGCCCCGCCCTGCTGCGCCGCTACTTGGCGCTGAAGCGGGAGGACCGGATATGAGGCTACCTCCACCGCTCATCCCCGCGCAGGCGGGGACCCAGCACCAGGAGACGGCCGAAAGCCGATCGCACGGCCACGCCGCTACCAGAAGAGACGAACGGTCTGCGGCCGATCATCTTGCGCCGGATCCCCGCCTTCGCGGGGACGAGCGGAGGGCGGCTCGATGACCGCCACGACCCCGGCCCGCGCGCTGCGCCGCGAACGCGAGGCCGACTGGCTGCGCTTGGAGGAGTTGCTCGACCGGCTGGAGCGCCGCTCGGCCCGGCGCCTGTCCGACGAGGAACTGCTCGCCATCCCGGTTCTCTACCGCGCGGCGCTGTCGTCGCTGTCGGTGGCGCGCGCCACCGTGCTCGATGCGGCCCTGGTCGACTACCTCGAGGCGCTGAGCACCCGCGCCTATCTCGT
>JAYVMK010000325.1:0-6996 GCA_043758995.1 Lichenibacterium sp.
ATCGTGAACGGTGCCCCCGTGGTGCCGCAGACGAGCTCCGCGACGGAGGTGGCCTCTTCGGCTGTTGCAGCAACGTCGAGCAGGACAGCGAATTCGTCTCCGCCGATGCGGGCGATGGTGCTCGCCGTCGGGATCACAGCTCGGAGACGAGACGCGATCTGCTGCAAGAGCGCGTCGCCGATATCGTGGCCGAAACTGTCGTTGACGTCCTTGAAATGGTCCAGGTCGATCAGGAGCAGGGCCACATCGTTGTCGCTCAGCGTCCTGGCGAGAAGGTCCTCGTTGAAGGCGAAGCGGTTCGCCAGCGACGTGACGGCATCGAGGTAGGCCAGACGGCGGGTCGCCGCGTGCTGTCGCCAGAGAACCAGCGCGAGCCCGACCGCGGTAATGAGCAGCGCCAGAGCGAGGGCCAGCAAGGCGTGGCCGCTATTCTGCAGCGCCTGCCCTCGGTCGGCCAGATTGATGAGCGAATCCTCGCTCATCGCGGTCACCGCCTGAGCCATGCGCCCTTCAAGAGGCGTGAGCAGCTCCAGCGCATGTTGTGGCTGCTCGGGCGCTTGGATCCCGGCGATCACCGGTGTCACGGCCGCTACGGCGGCGTTGAGCACAGGCGGCAGATCGGGAGCGATGGCATCCACCGATCGACGTGCAATGCCGTTGCTCAAGACATCGACGTGGTTGACGAAGATGTCGAACCGCAGCCGCACCCGGTCGGCCCCGTCGTCAGACGGGCTCAGGGCAAAGCGCCCGATCTCGGCATTGAGCCGGAACAGAGCCGTCTCGGCCTGACTGGCTTCGAAGACTTCATCGTAATGCACCTGGTCGAGCAGATCCGTGGTGCGGAGCTGCGACAGACGAAAGGTCGACGCGACGGTGATCACCAGCACGATCAGAGTCACCAGCAATCCGCGCATCACGGCACGATCCTCGACAGACCAGCGCTTCAGCTTGAAGGGGCGAATAATTCGTGCCGACGCCTCGCGCATATATTGAACTCGCCTTGCCGAAACGTCCGCTAACTTCGGCAACGCACTGATCTTATTACGAGTAACAAATGTAAATTTCGTTAGGCTGACCTGTACGTTTTCCGCCAGGTCAAGTCGGCCGGACAACCCAGGCCAACAAACCCTTGACGGCGCACCACGACGCGGCAAAGATCGGATGTCAGACCAATTCCACAGGTCCTATGCTCAATCGAAGCCTAAGCCGTGAGGCATGATCCCGCTCTTGCACCCCTGCCGGCCACCGATCGCACCGGCGCCGTCACGCGGGCGCTGGCGCAATTCATCGAAGGCGCTGCGCTGAAGCCCGGCGATCGCTTGCCGACCGAGCGTCATCTGATGCAATCGCTCGCGGTCGGACGGTCCACCGTGCGCGAGGTGCTGCGGCAGTTCCAGGCGCGCGGCGTCGTGGAGACGCGCGTGGGTAGCGGCACATTCCTGTTGCGCGCCCTCTCGGCCGACTCGATCCACGTGCCGCTGACGATCGATGCCGGCGCGTTGCGCGATCGATTGCTGCAGACCCTGGCGGTCCGGCGCGGGCTCGAGGTCGAAGCCAGCGCCGTCGCGGCGCAGCGGGCAGAGACAGCCGACATCGCGACGCTGGAGGCCAAGCTCGTCGCCATGGAGGCCGTCCACCTGGAAAAAGGCACGGCCGGGCGCGAGGATCTGGCCTTTCACCTGTCGATCTACGACGCCACCCACAATCCGCTGTTCCGGCAACTGCTGGAGCAGATCCGCGAGACCTTCGAGAGTTTCTTCGACAAGCCCTTCGACCGGCCGGATTTCGCCCGCCGCTCCTTCCCGTTCCACCGCGAACTCTTCGACGCCATCCGCCTCAAAGACGCGTCCCGGGCGCGGGACAGGACCTATGCCATCCTGGCCATCGTCGCGGAGGATATCGAGGCCATGTCGGAATGAAAGACCAGCACCAGGGTTTCGACCCGGCCGACCGTTTCGCGCGCGCCGAGCGCATCGTCGCCCATGACGGCACCCATGCCTTCGAGGCCGTGGTGCCGCCGATCGTCCAGACGTCGCTCTTCACCTTCGCGACCGTCGCCGACATGGTCGAGACCTACGCGGGCCGGCGCTGCCGCGACGTCTATTCCCGCACCACCAATCCCACCGTGACGCTCTTCGAGGCCAAGATGGCGGCGCTCGAGGAGGCAGACGGCGCCATCGGTTTCCCGAGCGGCATGGCGGCGATCTCGGGCAGCCTTCTGGCCTTCGTGCGACCGGGCGACCGCATCGTCGCGGTCCGCCATTGCTATCCCGACGCCTACCGACTGTTCCAGACGCTGCTGAAGGAGTTCCACGTCACGGTCGACTATGTCGATGGTGGGGATCTCGCGGCCGTCGATGCTGCGCTGCCCGGCGCGCGCCTCCTCTACCTCGAAAGTCCGACGAGTTGGACGATGGAGGCCCATGACGTCGGTGCGCTGGCGGGACTGGCGCGGCGCCATGGCGCCCTGTCGATGATCGACAATTCCTGGGCCACCCCGGTCTTCCAGCGTCCGACCTCGCTCGGCGTCGACCTCGTGCTCCACTCCGCGTCTAAATATATCGGCGGCCATTCCGACGTGGTGGCGGGCGTCGTGGCGGGCCGCGCCGAGCTCATCGACCACATCCGCCGGACCATCTGTCCCTATATCGGCGCCAAGCTGGCGCCCTTCGAGGCTTGGCTGCTGCTGCGCGGCCTGCGCACCCTGCCCGCCCGCCTGCGCCTCCACGAGGAGGCGGCGCTGACCCTGGCACGGCGGCTCGCCGAGAGACCCGGCGTCGTCGCGGTGCATCACCCGGCCCTCACCGGCCCGCTGCCGCCCGGCCTCACCGGCACCAGCGGCCTCTTCTCCTTCGTGGTCGACGAGAGGGTCGACATCCCGGCCTTCTGCGATGCTCTGGAGCTGTTCAAGCTCGGCGTGAGCTGGGGCGGCCACGAGAGCCTCGTCGTGCCGTCCCTGGTGACGCGCGTTCAAGCCGCCGGGCCCAATTCGGCCGTCGACTTCGGCGTGTCGGAGCGGATGATCCGGCTGCATGTCGGGCTCGAGGGCACCGAGACGCTCTGGGCCGACCTCGCCCAGGCCTTCACCGTCGCGGCACGCCGATGAGACCGAGACAGGTCCGATGTCAACAAACCGGAGGAAACGCACCATGCTGAAACGCCTGCTCCTCAGTGCCACCGCCTGCCTGCTGCTCGCGAGTTCGGCGGCCCGCGCCGACACGACGCTGAAGCTCGTTGAAGTCATCACCAGCCCCGAGCGCACTGACACGCTGAAGACCATCGTGGCGGGATTCGAGAAGAACCACCCGGGCGTCCATGTCGCCATCACGTCGCTGGCCTGGGGCTCGGCCTTCGAGAAATTCGCCACGATGGTGTCGGCCGGCGACACGCCCGATGTGGTCGAAATGCCGGACCGCTGGCTGTCGCTCTACGCCAACAGCGGCCGGCTCGAGAGCCTCGAGCCCTATCTCGCCAAATGGGACCAGACGGCGGGCCTCAATGACCGCACCCTGGAACTCGGCCGCTACGTCGACAAGACCGCCTATATGCTGCCCTACGGCTTCTATCTTCGGGCGCTCTTCTACAACAAGGTGCTGTTCAAGCAGGCCGGCATCGCCGAGCCCCCCAAGACGCTCGAGGATTTCGCCGCCGACGCGAAGAAGATTTCGGCGCTGCCCGGCAAATCCGGTTACTGCCTGCGCGGCGGACCCGGCGGGTTGAACGGCTGGATGATGTTCGACGCCACCACGGCAGGCTCGGCGGATTTTTTCAAACCCGACGGCACCTCGACGCTGTCGGACCCCGCCTGGATCAAGGGAACGCAGGTCCTCGTCGATCTCTACACGAGCGGCGGTGCGCCCAAGGACAGCGTCAACTGGGGCTTCAACGAGATCGTGGCGGGCTTCTATTCCGGCACCTGCGCCATGCTCGACCAGGATCCCGACGCGCTGATCGCCATCGCACAGCGCATGAAGCCCGAGGAATTCGGCGTGACCTCCATGCCCAAGGGACCTTCGGGCCGCGCCTATCCGACACTCGGCTATGCGGGCTGGTCGATGTTCAAGACCAGCCAGAACAAGGAGCTCAGCTGGGAACTGATCGCCGCGCTCGACGGTCCCGAGGGCAACATCGCCTGGAACCAGCGCACGGGGGCCCTGCCGATCTACAAGAGCGCCGAGAACGATCCTTTCTACAAGGGTGAGCAGTTCAAAGGCTGGTTCGCCGAGCTCGCCGACAAGGACGTGGTTCCGCTCATCATGCCGACCTACCTGCCGGGCTTCGGCTACTTTGCCGATTCCATCGCCGTGAAGTCGAGCCAGCAGGCGCTGCTCGGGCAGATCACTCCCGAGGCCATGAACAAGCAATGGGCCGCGGTGCTGACCAAGGACAAGCAGAAGGCCACGAAGCCGTGACAGCCGCGGCGCTGGCGCGGCCCATGCCACGGCGCTCGGCCCGGCGGCGGTTCGCGCGGGCGCTGGAGCCCTATCTCTACACCGTGCCATCGGTGTTCCTCATCGCGCTGATCATGCTGGTGCCGCTCGTCGTGGGCCTGTCCTACGCGGTGCGGGACCTGGTGCTGCTCGATCCCGACAGCGGCGGCTTCGTGGGGCTCGACCATTTCCGCGAACTCGCCGTCGACGCCTCATTATGGAACGCGCTCCGCAACACCGTCACCTGGACGGTCTCCTCCGTGGTGCTGCAGTTCGGGCTCGGTTTCGTCCTGGCCCTGCTGCTCGACGTCCCCTTTCGTGGGCGGGGGATCGTCCAGGCGCTGGTCTTCCTGCCCTGGGCCGTGCCCTCCTTCCTGTCCGGACTGAACTGGGCCTGGCTGTTCAACCCGGTGGTGGGTCCCCTGCCCCACTGGTTCGTGGCGCTGGGTCTGATGCAGACGCCCGACAACCTCCTGTCCTCGCCGGACCACGCCATCTGGGGGCCGATCGTCGCCAATGTCTGGTGGGGAATCCCCTTCTTCGCCATCACGCTGCTGGCGGCGCTCCAGTCGATCCCGGCCGATCTCTACGAAGCCGCCGCGATGGACGGCGCCGGCGCGATCCGGCGCTTCCGCGCCATCACGCTGCCCTTCCTGGCCCCCACCATCGCCATCACGGTCATGCTCCGCACCGTGTGGATCGCCAATTTCGCCGACCTCATCGTGGTCATGACCAAGGGTGGACCGGCGGATTCGACCCAGATCCTGTCGAGCTACATCTTCACCCTGGCGTTCGGGCGGCTCGACTTCGGCTATGCGTCGGCGGTCGCGGCCGTGCTTCTCGTCCTGTTGCTGGCCTATGCGGCCGTGCTGGTGACGCTGCGCCAGACCCTCCTGGCGCGGACCTGAGCCATGCGACCCCATCTCGTCCGACGCAGGGCTTTCCGGGTGGCGCATGCGGGTCTGCTCGCCGGCTACCTCGTCTTCGCGCTGTTCCCGCTGTTCTGGCTTCTGAAAGTGTCGTTGACGCCCAACGACCTTCTCTATTCGGAAGGCGTGCGGCTCTGGCCATCGCGGATGACGCTGGATCATTACGCCTCGGTGCTCGGCCACACCCAGTTCCCGCTCTTCTTCGAGAACAGCGTCATCGTTTCGGCGTCCACGGCCCTGTTCTCGACCCTGGTGGCCTCCGGTGCCGGCTATGGCTTCTCGCGCTTCGCCTTCCGGGGCCGGGCCGTCATCGTGGGGCTGATGTTGGTCAGCCAGATGTTCCCGCTGGTCATGATCGTGGCGCCGATCTTCCGGCTCCTGGCGCCGCTCGGCCTGACCGACAGCCTCACGGGGCTGGTCATCGTCTACACGGCCTTCAACGTGCCTTTCGCGACCTTCCTCATGCAATCCTTCTTCGACAGCATCCCCAAGGATCTCGAAGAAGCCGCGATGATCGACGGCGCGTCACGCTTCCAGGCTCTTCGGCTCGTCGTGCTGCCCCTCACCCTGCCGGGCCTCGCCGCGACGCTGGGCTTCGTCTTCACGGCGGCCTGGAGCGAGTTGCTCTTCGCCCTGATGCTCAACTCATCCCCCGCCGCCAGCACCTTCCCTGTGGGATTGCTGGCCTTTGTGTCGAAGTTCTCGGTCGACTTCGGGCAGATGATGGCGGCCGGCGTCATGGCCCTGATCCCGGTCTGCGCCCTGTTCTTCGTCATCCAGCGCTACCTGGTGCAGGGCCTCACCGCGGGCGCCGTGAAGGGCTAAGCGGCCACGAGTTGTCGCGCGCCTTCCAAAGCCCAAGGGCCGCCGCGTGCGCCTCGGCACATCACCCCACGAAGACCTTCCAGAGCAGGCACAAGGCGATGATCCAGAGCGCGGAGCCGAACCACGCCATCCGGGTCGATTCGGTCGTCGTCGCTTTCTCCAGCGCCGCACGCGAGAGCGGGCCGCCGTCCTCGACCGCCTGTTCGAAGCTCAGCACGATCTTCTCGGCCCGCAACAGAAGGTCGGGCAGGCCGAGTGCACCCTTGGCCAAGGCCGAGACCATGAAGACCGCGTCACCCACCTTGCCGGCGGGGCCGAGATTGTCCTCGATCCAGCTCCGGACCACGGGTTCGGCGGTCGCCCACATGTCGAGGCGGGGATCGAGCGTGCGGCCCACGCCCTCGACCACCACCATGGTCTTCTGCAGCATGACGAGCTCGACACGGGTCTTCATGTCGAAGAGTGCCGTGATCTCGAACAGCAGGGTCAGCAGCTTGGCCATCGAGATCTCGTCGGCCCGGCGCGCGTGGATCGGCTCCCCGATGGCCCGGATGGCCTGGGCGAAATCCTCGACCCGGTGCTGGCCCGGAACGTAGCCGGCCTGAAAATGCACCTCGGCCACCCGCATGTAGTCGCGCGTGATGAAGCCGTAGAGGATCTCGGCGAGGAAGCGCCGCTCGCGCCGGCCGAGCCGCCCCATGATACCGAAATCGACCGCGGTCAGCCGCCCTTCGATGTCGACGAAGAGGTTGCCCTGGTGCATGTCGGCATGGAACAGCCCGTCGCGCATGGCGTGGCGGAGGAACGACTGG
>JAYVMK010000326.1:0-2707 GCA_043758995.1 Lichenibacterium sp.
CGATGGCGCGCGATTCCGCCGTCGGGAACAGCCAGTCCGACGTGAAGGAAGCGACGCAGAAGCGGGTCTTCGTGCCCTTGAAAGCGGCGGCCAGTTGGCCGCCGTGGTCCTCCGCGAGGTCGAAGTAATCCATGGCCCGGGTCATGTAGAGGTAGGAGTTGGCGTCGAAGCGCTCGACGAAGCTCCGCCCCTGGTAGCGAAGGTAGCTCTCGACTTGAAAGTCGGCGTCGAAGGTGAAGGTCGGCGCCGCGCGGTCCTGCAGCTCGCGACCGAACTTCGCGTGCAGCGCCTGGTCGGACAGGTAGGTCACATGGGCGGCCATGCGGGCGACGCCGAGGCCCTTTTCGGGCCGCGTTCCAGCGTCGATATAGCGACCCTGCCGCCAATCGGGGTCGGCCATCACGGCTTGGCGACCGACCTCGTGGAAGGCGATGTTCTGCGACGAATGCCGGGCCGCCGTGGCGATCGGCATGGCGCAGAAGACCCGCTCGGGGTAGGAGGCCGCCCATTGGAGCACCTGCATGCCGCCCATGGAGCCGCCGACCACGCAGAACAGCGTGTCGATGCCGAGAAGGTCGACCAGCATGGCCTGCGCCCGGACCATGTCGCGGATCGTGATCACCGGCAGGTCCAGGCCGTAGACCCGACCCGTCGCGGGATCGATCGAGGCCGGCCCCGTCGAGCCGAGGCAGCCACCGACGACGTTGGAGCAGATGACGAAGAAGTGGTCGGTATCGATCGGACGGCCGGGTCCCACCATGGCGCCCCACCAGCCGGGCTTGCCGGTGACGGGATGGATGTTGGCGACATGCTGGTCGCCCGTCAGCGCGTGGCAGACCAGAACCGCGTTGCTCTTCGCGGCATTCAGGACGCCATAGGTCTGATAAGCGACCGTCAGCGGCGCGAGCGAACCGCCCGAGTCGAGCTGCAACGGGCTGCTCTCCGGGAAGGTCACGACCTGGCTCGTGGGCGCTTCGGCCTCGCGGCTCGGAAGATTTTTGGCTGCGCCTGTCGCCACGCTCATATCCCGAGGGCGTTCGCTCTATCGAACGCTATGTTCTGTTTATAGGATTTTGCCCGCGCCGGCGTCAAGGCGCCCGTCCGATGCCGACACCGGCTCAAGCCTGCGGGAGCGCCTTCACCACGTCGGCGATGCGGTGCCGGATCTCCGGCGCCAGCGGCAAGATGGGCCGGGGCGGCGCCGCCCGGCAAAGCCCGAGCACATCGGCAGCCGCATAGACGACGCGCAGGCTCGAATGAGTCTTGAACAGGTCCCAGAGCGGCTGCAGGGCGGCATCGAGCCGCCGAGCTTCGGCCTGATCACGGCTCATGGCCGCCCTGGCGATGGCCAGGCAATGTCTCGGCCAAAGACCGGCGGCGACGCTGTACCAGGCATCTCCGCCGGCGAGCAGGGCCTCGGCCGCAAACCAATCGACGCTGTAGCCGACCGAAAAGCGCGACGGGACGGCGGCGCGACGGAGCGCCAGATGGTGGACGACCTCTGCGGAGGGCGGCGCGGGGTTCTTCACCGCCACCACGCCGTCGATTTGGGCAAGACGCCCGGTCAGCGCGGGCGAGACCGTGAAATGGGTCGTGCCCGGATTGTCGTAGATGCAGAGCGGCAAACCCGATCCCTCGGCCACGGCCCTGAAATGCGAGAAGACCTCGTCGTCGGTCAGAGGCGTGTAGGAGACCGGTGCCAGCAGCCCCGCCGTGGCCCCTGCCGCTTTGGCATCCTGAGCCAGCCGCACGGCCTCGTCGGTTCGCAGTGCCCCGACGCCGACGAGGATCGGCACGCGGCCCGACGCCTCGTCCAGTGCCGCATCGAGCGCACGCCGCCGTTCGGCGCGCGACAGATAGGGGTAGGATCCCGTGCTGCCGAGCAGACCAATGGAGTCGACCTGTGCTTCGACCAGAGGTCTCAACAATCGCCGCAGGGCGGAGAGATCGACCGCGCCGTCGGGATCGGCCGGAGTCAGGGGAAAGGCCGAAAGGCCGGTGAGGGTCGCCATGGCATTCCGCCCCGGATTCGCGTGCTGAGGTCTCCCTCATAGAAGGACGGATCGGGGCTTCGCAAGGCAATCGACAGCGGCGACGACCCGGAGCCGGAGTGAAGGGAGAGACCCGCAGCAAGGTGCCCGGCCTTGACGCCCCATCGCCCTTTCGCTTCAACGGGTGGCTCTTGTTCACAACCGGGACCGGTCTCATGCGGGTGCTCCTCATCGAAGACGACCTCATGATCGGCAAGAGCCTGAAACAGGCTCTGCAGAACGAAAGCATGGTCGTCGACTGGACGCGGAGCGGTGTCGAGGGCGAGGAGGCGCTCACCACCAACGACTATTCGGCGGTGCTGCTGGATCTCAACCTTCCCGACAAGAACGGCATCGATGTGCTGCGCGCGACACGCCAGGCCGGCAACAAGGCGCCCATCCTCGTCATCACGGCCCGCGACGACATCGACGACCGGATTTCGGGGCTCGACCTCGGTGCCGACGATTATATGGTCAAGCCCTTCGACATGCGGGAGCTGGTGGCCCGTATGCGCGCCGTGTTGCGGCGGCGGTCCGGCATCGCCCGCTCGATGCTGCAGACTGCCACCATGACGCTCGACCTCGCCACCCACGAGCTGACCTATCACGACCAGAGCCGGGTGCTCTCGGCGCGGGAGTTCGCCCTCATGCGCGCGCTGCTGGAGAGACCCGGTATC
>JAYVMK010000327.1:0-6859 GCA_043758995.1 Lichenibacterium sp.
ATCGGGATCCTTGAAATCCTGATCTTCGATCCAGGCATCGGCATAGTCGACATAGCGATCGAACAGGTTCTGCCCGTAGTCGTGATAGGACTCGAGATAGGCCTTCTGGATCTCGTGCCCGATGAATTCGGCGTAGCGTGGAGCGAGGTCGGCCTTGATGAACTCGCGGTAGCGCTTCTCCACGTCGTCGGGCAGCTGCTCGCGCCGGATCGACTGTTCGAGCACATACATGAGGTGGACGGGATCGGCGACGATTTCGGTCGTATCGTGGTTGAAGGTGGCGGCCAGAACCTTGAAGGCGAAGCGGGTGGAGATCCCGTCCATCCCCTCGTCGACCCCCGCCGCGTCCTTGTATTCCTGCATCGACCGGGCGCGCGGATCGACCTCGCGCAGCGACTCGCCGTCGTAGACGCGCATCTTCGAGTAGGTGTTGGAATTCTCGTGCTCGCGCAGACGCGACAGGACCGAGAACCGCGCCAGCATATCGAGCGTGCCAGGCGCGCAAGGCGCCTCGGCGAGTTCCGAGGTGCGGATCAGCTTGTCGTAGATCGCCCGCTCTTCCGTCACCCGCAGGCAATAGGGCACCTTGATCACGTAGATCCGGTCGATGTAGGCTTCATTGTTCTTGTTCTGCCGGAAGGTCTGCCACTCGGCCTCGTTCGAGTGGGCCATGATGATGCCAGTAAACGGGATGGCACCGATGTTCTCGGTGCCGACGTAATTGCCCTCCTGCGTGGCGGTCAGCAGGGGATGCAGCATCTTGATGGGCGCTTTGAACATCTCGACGAATTCGAGCATGCCCTGGTTGGCCCGGTTGAGGCCGCCCGAGTAGCTGTAGGCATCGGGATCGGCCTGTGACAGTGACTCGAGCTTGCGGATATCGACCTTGCCGACGAGGGACGAGATGTCCTGGTTGTTCTCGTCGCCGGGCTCCGTCTTGGCCAAGGCGATCTGGCGCAGGCGGGACGGGTTGATCTTGACGACCTTGAACTTGGAAATATCGCCGTTGAACTCGTCGAGGCGCTTCAGAGCCCAGGGACTCATCAACCCGGTGAGGCGACGGCGGGGAACGCCGTAGCGATCCTCGATCTGCTCGCCCATCGTCTCGGGATCGAAGAGACCGAGCGGGCTCTCGAAGACCGGGCTGAGTTCGTTGCCGGCCTTCAACACATAGACCGGATAGTGCTCGATCAAAGCCTTGAGGCGTTCGGCCAGCGAAGACTTTCCGCCCCCGACGGGACCGAGCAGGTAGAGAATCTGCTTTCGCTCTTCCAATCCCTGTGCGGCATGGCGGAAGAACGATACGATCCGCTCGATCGTTTCTTCCATTCCGTAGAATTCGGAGAAGGCCGGGTAGAGCCGGACCGTCCGGTTCATGAAGATGCGGCCGAGGCGGGGATCCTTGGCGGTGTCCACCATCTCGGGAGCGCCGATCGCCGCCAGGATGCGCTCGGGGGCGCTGGCGTACATCATCGGATCGGATCGGCAGCCCTGCAGGTAGTCGGAGAGCGTCATGTCCGCCGCCCGTCGGGCGTCGTAGGACCGCGTGAAGCTCGTGAACAGATCGTCCATCAAAGGCCCTCTCATCCGCTGACATCAGGCAAAGGCCTGATCTCTTAGAGTTTAGAGATACGAACCGGACTGCAGACCATGTGCCAGTTCAGACCCGTAAGCCTGATCGACACCTAACTGACTTAATGCGCGACGGGTGTCCCTTCTATGGCGCCCCCCTGAGACATCTAAGCCTTGCAGAGAATGTGCGCCCCGGAACGATCCGGGCGCAAGGACAGTCTCGGGACTCTAGCACGCGTGAAGCTTGTGCGACGGCGCGGTCACTCGCCCCGATTGCTAGGACATGAGTTCTGAAGCGGCCATGAACGAGTGACAGGGCAAGACTTCGCTCGCCGCCGCAAAGTTTTTCGGTAAGCGACGGTACACGTTCAGCTATCGGGCCGAGACTGGCTGGTCGAAAGACATGTTGCGTCTTCCGTTGCGTCGGCAGTGTTTCCGGCGATCAGGCGGCTTCGCCGGCTTGCCAGCAGACCCTCGACGCCTGTCGATGGGTTGCTGTTACGCCATCAGTGCGACATGGGCGCAACAGCGACGAGACAGGGTGTCGCGGGGCCAAATCGCACGATCATGCTCAATTCAGAGGCACCTTGTCGCGCCTCGGGCGAAGGGGCGCGGAAAGGTCCAAACCCAGACAAAGGTGCCCCTCGCCCCGAGTCGCTGGCGATGAGAAGCGTCGACGGCTCAGCGCAGCGCGGTCGCGCGGATCCACCAGTCCGGTCGGGCGCCGGCCAGCAGCTTCGCGGCGGCGGCGGCACGACGGCGGTCGTCGTAAAGCGCGAAACAGGTCGACCCAGACCCCGACATGCGCACGACCCGAGGCCCCGCGGTCGCCGAGAGCACGTCGATGGCGTCGCCAATGGCCGGCGCCAGCGACAGGGCGGCGGCCTCCATATCGTTGCGACCGCCTTTCACCAGAGCGAGGAACTCCGCGTGAGACAGTCCGTCATGCGGCAGCGGATGCTCGCCGAGGTCACGGGTTTCGCCCCGCTCGAAACCCATGCGGGCGAAAACCGCCGGCGTCGGGACGTGGATCCCGGGATTGGCCAGGACGGCATAGAGCGGGCGACCCATCAGGGGAGCGCCGAGCCGGTCACCGGTGCCCGCCATCATGCGGGAGCGGGGATCGACGCAGACCGGCACGTCCGACCCCGTGGCCCGTGCGGCCTCATGGAGCCTGTCGTCGTCGATGGCGAGCCCGTTGAGCTCCGCCAACAGGCGCAGGGCTGCGGCGGCATCGGATGAGCCACCGCCGATCCCGGCGCCGACGGGCAGGCGCTTGGTCAATCGGAAACCACCGAGGCGAAGGCCAGGAACCCGCTCGGCGAGCGCGCGGGCCGCCTTGAGGACGAGATTGCCGTCCGTTTCGCCGGATGCGGCGGAGGTCGGGCCCGAGACGGCGAGGCCCAGAGGCTCGCCGGGGTCGAGCGTCAGGATGTCGGCGACACCGGCGAAGATCACCAGGCTTTCGAGGTCGTGAAAGCCATCCGTCCGACGCCGCACGACATGGAGCGTCAGGTTGATCTTGGCAGGGGCACGGGTGCGAAGCAGCATGGGGTTCCATGGCCCGAAGCCGAGACAGGGGTCAAGGCATGCCGGCTCACGCGCCGCCGCACATGTGCTGCGAATCCAGCAGCGACCATGTCCCGGGGTGCGCAGGTTGATGGCGGTGTAGAACCGGCCGCGATCGTCGTCGGGCGGACAGTGCTTCGGGATCGACGTCAGACAGACCAGGACCGGGTCACCCCGGCGCGAGCCGATGATCGCTGCGACTTTGTCATAGCTGACCTGCCTTCCACCATCGGAGAGGAACACGGACGTGCCCGTGGAAAAGTCCGTGTCGCCATCGAGACGGCCGCCGATCTCCGTGACGCGGGTGCGAGCGCATTCGCCTTCTCGCGCGGGCAGCGCCTTCGTCTCGCGAGGTATGCCCCCGATCAACTCGGTCGCTGCCAGCGAGGGCGGCAGTTCCGCCGTCGAGCCGAGCACCTGAAAGTCTGCCAAGGCGCCCGCATGAGCCGAGACGAGGCAGGCCACATCCGCGCCACAGCGCGCCTTGCGGGCATCAAACAGCCGCGCGTCATCGAGCGCCTTGGCCCGATCCTCCGCGTCCGGCGCCCCGCCGACGCCCTTTCGGACCTCGGCATAAGCTCGGTTCACCAGGATATCGAGCGTCGACAGGATCGGGTTCGCGCAGATGGCGCGCTCGTCGGCCGTCGCGGCCCTGGTGCAATCGAAGCTGGCGGCGGCCGCCGGTCCGGCAAGGGAGATAGCGGCCAGAAGCAAAGCGAGGCGCATGAGGTCTCCGCGTGCCGGTGCCGCATCGTGGAGACCCCGGCGAAACAGGGCAACAGAGGCGGCAGCCTCACGCCGCCTTTTTCTTCTCTCCGATAGCGACGAGCCGGCGCAGGATTTCGCGGGTCCCCTCGAGCCGATCCTCGGGCCGGTCGAACTCGCGCTGGAAGGCGACGCGCATGTCGGGCCGCACCTTGGCATAGTAGCGCGGGTCCTGGATCAGTCGCACCAGCGCCGTCGGGTTGGTGAAGCTGTTGTTGCGGAAGCCGACGATGACGCCCTTCGGCCCGGCATCCACCTTCTCCACATTGGCGCGACGGCAGAGCCCCTTCACGGCCATCAGCTTCAGGAGCTGGCGCACCTCGTCGGGCATGGCGCCGAACCGGTCCACCATTTCGGCGCCGAACGTCTCGATCTCCTCCTCGTCCTCGAGGGAGGAGAGACGACGATAGAGCGTCATGCGCAGCGTGATGTCGGGGACGTAATGCTCCGGGATCGTGACCGGCACGCCGATGGAGATCGACGGCGACCACGCCTCCTCGACGAGTTCTCCGTCGTCGCCCGACTTCAGCGCCTCGATCGCGTCTTTCAGCATCTGCTGATAGAGTTCGAAACCGACCTCCCTGATGTGACCGGACTGTTCGTCGCCGAGCAGGTTGCCGGCGCCGCGGATGTCGAGATCGTGGCTCGCGAGTTCGAAGCCGGCGCCCAGCGTGTCGAGCGATTGCAGCACCTTCAGGCGCTTCTCGGCCTGGGCGGTCGGCGGCTTGTTGGCCGGCAGGGCGAAGAGCGCATAGGCGCGGGTCTTCGACCGGCCGACGCGGCCGCGCAACTGATAGAGCTGCGCCAGACCGAAGAGGTCAGCCCGATGCACGATCAGCGTGTTGGCGCGCGGAATGTCGAGCCCCGCCTCCACGATGGCGGTGGCGAGCAGCACGTCGTAATGCCCCTCGTAGAAGTTCGACATCTTCTCCTCGAGTTCGGTCGCCGACATCTGCCCGTGCGCGACGACGAACTTCACCTCCGGCACCGAGCGCGCCAGGAAGGCGCCCATCTCCTCGAGGTCCTCGATGCGCGGGCAGACGAAGAAGCTCTGGCCGCCGCGGTAGCGCTCGCGAAGCAGGGCCTCGCGGATCATCAGCTCGTCGAACGGGAAGATCGAGGTTCGCACCGCGAGCCGGTCTACCGGCGGGGTCGCGATGATGGAGAGGTCGCGCACGCCCGTCATGGCGAGTTGCAGCGTGCGGGGGATGGGGGTCGCCGACAGGGTGAGGATATGCACCTCGGCCCGCATGTCCTTCAGGCGCTCCTTGTGGGCGACGCCGAACCGCTGCTCCTCATCGACGACGACGAGGCCGAGATCCTTGAATTGGATCGCCTTGCCCAGGACCGCGTGAGTGCCCACCACGATGTCGATCGTGCCCTCGGCGAGGCCCGCCTTGACGCGCTTCTGCTCGGCGGCCGGCACCATCCGGCTGACCTGTCCGACCTGGATGGGGAGCCCGGCAAAGCGCTCGGCGAAGGTCTTGAAATGCTGACGCGCCAGCAGCGTCGTCGGCACCACGACGGCCACCTGGCGACCGTTGATGGCGGCCGCGAAAGCGGCGCGCAACGCCACCTCCGTCTTGCCGAAGCCGACGTCGCCGCAGACCAGCCGGTCCATCGGGTGGCCCGAGGCGAGATCGCCCAGCACCGACTCGATCGAGCTCAGCTGGTCCTCCGTCTCGTCATAGGGGAACAGCGCGCAGAACTCGTCGTAGAGCCCGTCCGGCGGCACGAGTTTCTCGGCTGCCTTCAGGGTCCGCTCGGCCGCGATCTTGATCAGCCCGTGGGCGATCTCGCGGATGCGGTTCTTCATCCGCGTCTTGCGGCCTTGCCAGCCCCCGCCGCCGAGGCGATCGAGGATGGCCTCCGAATCCTCGGACCCATAGCGGGACAGGAGTTCGAGATTCTCGACGGGCAGGAAGAGCTTTGAATTGCCCTCTCCCGCATATTGCAATTCGAGGAGATCGTGCGGCACGCCGGCCGCCACCAGAGTCTTCAGCCCGAGAAAGCGCCCGATGCCGTGGTCCACATGGACCACGTAATCGCCCGGTGCCAGGGTGGCGACCTCCTGCAGGAAATCGGTGGCGCGGCGCTTGGTCTTGCGCGCCCGCACGAGGCGGTCACCCAGGATGTCCTGTTCGCCGATGATGTCGACATCGCCGGCCGAAAACCCTTCTTCCAGTCCGAGCACCGCCAGTGCCACAACGGCCTGCGGCAGGCCCAAGGCCTGGCCGAGGGACCCCACCGGCTCGGTCTTCTTCAGCCCGTGTTCCGCCAGTACGCCGCGTAGCCGATCGCGGGAGCCCTCGCTCCAGGCCGCCACGATCACGCGGCGCCCCTGCCCGACGAGGTCGCCGATATGGGCGACCGCCGCATCGAAGACGTTCGAGCCTTCCTGCGCCCGCTCCGGCGCGAAGGAGCGACCGGGCCGCCCCGCGCAGTCGACGGAAATGGCGGTGCCGGCCGGCGCCTCGGCATCGGTGATGCGCGCCACGGGCGCATGATCGAGTTCGAGCGTCCAGTCGTCCCGGTCGAGATAGAGCGCGGTGGCGGGCAGCGGCTTGAAGCCGTTCGACTGGCCGGGCTGCTTGCGGGCCTCGACGCGGGCGTCGTGATGGTCGGTGATGACCGAGAATCGCTCGCTGACCGCCTGGTCGTCGAGCGGATCGAGCACGATCGGGCAATGGCCGACGTAGTCGAACAGCGTGCCGAGCTTCGGGTAGAACAGCGGCAGCCAATGTTCCATGCCGGGGTGGCGGCGGCCCTCGCTGATGGCGGCATAGAGCGGATCGTTGTGCGCCGCCCCGAAAGTGTTGACGTAGTTCTGGCGGAATCGGCGGATCGATTCCGTGGTGAGTTGCACCTCGCTCATCGGCACGAGATCGAGCGAGCGGAGCTGACCGACCGAGCGCTGCGTCTCGGGATCGAAGGAGCGGATCGACTCCAGCGT
>JAYVMK010000328.1:0-13665 GCA_043758995.1 Lichenibacterium sp.
CTCGGGCTCGAAATGGGCGGGAAGGCTCGACGTATCAGCGGTCATCGTTCAGCTCCGAACCGCCGGCGTGCATCGTCGCCCGGCGGATCACCTGCCCGGCGGATCGCACGGGATCGGCGGGACTTAGCAGAAGGCGACGGCCTCCGCAGCTTTCAAGACTGCAATGGAAGGTTCGGCCCCGCTCCGATCGAGGTGGCCTGCATGTCGCGCACCTCAATCCCGAGCCTCGGGCGCGGATCTCAGCCCCCGCCAGCGGCAGCGAAGCCTGCCTTAAGGACAAGCGCCAGCAAGCGCCATCGTGGCTCTGGTGATCGTGCCGCCGTCTTCGTCCCGCACCGCCACGGTGAAGAAGCGTGTAGCCTCGCTCGGCGCTTCTGCATGGCCGAGGTCGAACAGGAAGTCCCGGGTCACCCGTTTGACCTCGTCGATCGACTGCAAATCCACACCCACGTCGTCACGCATGGCGCTGGTCCCATCGTTAGAATCGAAGAAGTAGCGAGCCATGTCACGTTCCAGTCTCGATGAATGAGAATAAGATAGTGTATGCAAGTTCGCCGACGACAACATTGCGTTACACAGCATTGATCATGGGAGCCATTACTAAACGGGATATCTCGACATACTCAGCGTCAGGAGACCGTTAATCCTATCGACGAGCGCACAATGTCGTCCACTCGACCTACGGGAGACTTCAAGCCTCCGTTCGACCCGACCAAATCCATCGTTCCCGACTTCTTGCGACAAATACCGGCGAGCCAAGCAAGAGACCTGGCGAAACTCCAGTGAAACTCCGGGTCAAGCCCGATATCGCGTGATGTTCAAATAAAAAAAAGAACAACTTGAGTTCGACACTCGAACGTTCTAGCGCCATCTAAAGAGATGGTGCCCGAGGGCGGATTCGAACCACCGACACTGCGATTTTCAGTCGCATGCTCTACCAACTGAGCTACTCGGGCGTCTCGGAGCCTGTCCGGGCCGCGACTGAGGGGCTTATAGGAAGGGATCCTGGCCTTGTCCAGCCCCTTCGATCGACCGTGGGCCGCTGTCCCGCGACGCGTTCCGACTGGACGATCACGGCCCGAGTTCACACACTGGGCCGCATGGAAGACAGTGACGTGACCCCGCGAGAGATCATCGACCTGCGGGGGCTGAAGTGCCCCCTGCCCGTCTTTCGGACGCGCCGCATTCTTGGTCGGTTGGCTACGGGCGACGTCGTCGCGATCGTCTGCACGGACCCGCTGGCAGGACTCGACGTCCCCAATCTCCTGCGCGAGACGGGAGACAGCTTGCTCCAACTCCACCGCGATGGCACGGAGACACGGTTCCTGATCCGAAAGGGTTGAGACATCGGGCCTGCGTCAGCAGGTTCGTGGCGTCCGGCCCGGTACAGGATCCATTGATCCGGACCGGCGTTGACGACCGACAGCAATAGGAAGGTTTCGAAGCGGTGCACAGAACAACTTACTTGACGCTCATCTTCGCTTTGGCCCTGCCCACCGCCGCCTGGGCTCAAGACCGTGGTAGCGCCGACGATCAACTGGCTTGTACGCCCGATGTCTACAAGCTGTGCAGTGGCAATATTCCGGATGAGGATGCCATTACGGCCTGTCTCGAGCAGCACAAGGCGCAACTCAGCCCCAGCTGCAAAGCGGTCTTCTCGCGCCCGCCGGCACCCAAATCCAAGAATTCCGACGACGAATGATGTGATGAGGATCCCGCGCCGGTTCCTGGCTCATCGGGCTGGGTTTGTGGCGCGGGCGTGCGGTCGGGCGCGATCCGACGGCTCCGAGTCACTCGCCGTCCGGACTGTCCCTGGTGTCTTCGTCGACCTCGACAGGCACGCGGTAGCCCTCGCCGAACCAGCGATGCAGGTCCACATCGGCGCATCGCTTCGAGCAGAAGGGCGTCGTCTCCGGCGTCGCCGGTCGACTGCATATGGGACAGCGGCGCAGCGTAGCCGGCTTCGGCCCGGCATTGTCGTTGGCAGCCTCGTCCATTGCTCTATCCCGTCGTTATGGAAACGCTCTGCGCCGCCGTGGCGGGCGCGGTCACAGCTTCGCCTTCGCCGCTGTCACCGGACGCTCGACTCGCGCCATCCGGCATGAACCGGAAATCCTTCCCCTCCGAGAAGCGCCAGAGTCTCGTAGAGCGGCAATCCGACGACGCTGGAGTAGGAGCCGACCAGTTGCACCACGAAGGTGGCGGCAAGGCCCTGTACGGCATAGCCGCCAGCCTTGCCGTTCCACTCGCCGGCATCGAGATAGGCGTCCAATTCGGCCGCAGACAGCCGCTTGAAGCGCAGGCGCGTCTCGACAAGGCGGTGCCGCCGGCCGCCCCGCGGAGTCAGTAGCGTCACCCCCGTGTAGACCCGATGAGCGCGGCCGGAGAGAAGGCGGAGGCAGGCCTCGGCCTCGTCACGCGTCTCGCATTTGGGGAGGATCCGTCGCCCGACGCTCACCACAGTGTCGGCGGCCAGGATAAAGCACGGGCCCATGTCTCCGCGTTCGACGCAGACCGCCTGGGCGGCTTCCGCCTTGGTGGCGGCGAGCCGCGCCGCGAGCACACGCGGCAGTTCTGCTCGCTCCGGTGTTTCGTCGACGTCGGACGGCAGGAGCGTGTGCGGCTCGATACCGACCTGCTGGAGCAGCGCCAAGCGTCGCGGAGAGGCCGAGGCCAGGATCAGGCGAGGCGCTTCGGCCCCCGTGTCGCGCGGACGCGCAAGGCCGATCACCGCAAGAGCCTCACTTGAACCGGTAGGTAATCCGGCCCTTCGTCAGATCGTAAGGCGTCATCTCGACCAGGACGCGATCGCCGGTCAGCACGCGGATCCGGTTCTTGCGCATCTTGCCGGCGGTATGAGCCGTGATCTCGTGTTCGTTCTCGAGCTTCACGCGAAACATCGCGTTGGGCAGCAACTCCGTCACTGTCCCGGGGAACTCGAGCAATTCTTCCTTCGCCATATGATCCGATCTTTCGAGCGCCGCGGACGGTCCTCCACGATGCGTTGCGCCGCCGCGAGGCGACGAGAGGCCGATGAGGTGCCGTGAGGCGCCTCTGGGAGCGGCGGGACCGTAGTCGAGATCGCCGCCGTTGGGAACAGAAGATGGCGATGGTGCGGCCCGCGTTGAAGCCCCTCGCCGGGGAGCCAAAGATCCCGGCAGGGTCGCGTCGCCGGCTGCCAAGTCTCAGGTCTGCAAGCCGCCCGTTGAGGTCTGTTGCAGGTCGGTCTGCGATGCCGTGCGGGTTCGCTCGGCATCGCGCCGCAAATGCTGCCGTTGAGACCGGATACTGAAGGGGATTAGCCCCAGGAAGATGATCACCAAGGCCGCCAACACCTCGGTCGGAAAGGTCGTCAGCAACAGCACCAGGGCAGCAATGGCGAAGAGAATCGGGATGACCTGCTCTCGCGGAATGCGACCGATCGACTTGCCGGAAAAGTGCGGAATCGTGCTCGCCATCAGCCCGGCCACGAAGAGTACATAGGCGATCTCGAACCCGATCGCCCACCGATCGAAGATCCAGCCCAGGGTCGACAGGTGAAGATAGAGCGGCAGCAGGGCCACGATGGCGCCGGCCGGTGCCGGCATCCCGGTGAAGAACTTCGACGTCCAGGCCGGCTTGTCGGGATCGTCGAGCCCGACGTTGAACCGCGCAAGGCGCAGCGCGCAGGCAATGGAATAGACCATCGCGGCGAACCAGCCGAAGCTCTTGATCTCGTGCATGTTCCAGAAATAGAGCGTCAGCGCCGGTGCGACGCCGAAGCCGACGAAATCGGCCAGGCTGTCGAGTTCGGCGCCGAACCGCGTCGTCCCCTTCAGGGCCCGCGCCAACCTCCCGTCGACCCCGTCGAAGACGGCCGCCGCCACGATGGCGAAGACCGCCTTCTCGAAGGATCCCTCGGTGGCGTAGCGGATCGCCGTCAGGCCGAGGCAGAGCGCCAGAAGCGTGATGAGGTTCGGCAGGACGATGCGCAGCGGCACGTTGCGGAACCGCCGCCGGCGCTGCGGTCTCAGATAGGAAACAGGCACGGGCTCCAGGCCGTCGTGGTCGAGGTCGTCGATCATGCCGCGTCGGCTCCGCTCAGCGCCGACGCCGGCACGTCCCGGGTGTCGGGTCGGAAGACCTCGACGAGATCTCGGAAGCCTCGCACCGCGAAGGCACCGACCTGAACGGCGGGCCGGCGCAGGCGGCTGACGAAATCTCGCGACATCAGAACCGGCTGGTCGAGAGGACGGTTGAGGTTGGCGATGCGGCTGGTCAGGCCGACGTCCTTGCCGATGACGGTGAAGTCGAGCCGCAGGCCCGAGCCGACGTTGCCGTAGGCCGCCTCGCCGTAGTGCAGGGCCACGCCGGCCTCGATCGGGAGCTCGTCCGGATGGCGGAGGTTGCGGGCCCGCAGAGCCGCGATGGCCTCCTGCCCGGCCGCCAGCGCCCGGTCGACGGCATCGACATTCGGACCGTCCCGGAAAATGGCCAGCAGCCCGTCCCCCATATATTTCAGCACCTCGCCGCCCCGGCTCTCGATCGGCGGCACGAGGCAATCGAACAGGGCGTTAAAGACGCCGACGGCCGCCACGGCGTCCAGATCGACCGTGTGGCCGATCGAGTCCCGCATATCGGCGAACAGGATCGCCGACCGAATGGTCGAGACCTGGCCGCGCTTGGTCACGCCGCGCAGAATGGCGCGATGTGGCTCGTCGCCGACATAGGTGCGCAGCAGTTTGTCGAGCGACAGCCAGGTCGAGCGCAGGTCGATCAGGATGGCGATGGCGGGCAGCAGCCGCGCCAGCGCGGCGATGTCGGTCGGCACGAAGCCGACGGCCGAGCGGGTGGCGAACGTCACCCAGCCGTGACCGCCGTTCATCAGCGGGATTGGAATGCAGAGATAATGCGTGAAGCCGTCCGCCTTCAACTCCGCCACAATCCCGAAGCGCGAGTCTTCGGTTTCGGGCAGGCGCAGTTCCACGGTCTGCCCCGTCTCGGCGGCCTCGTAGAAGGGCGAGGTGCGATAGCGCGAATCGTCGTCGCCCGTTCGGACGTAGGTGCGGGTGGTGACGCCCTTGCCCTTGACCCAAAGCCGGGAGATCGAATCGTGCTCGGCGTCGAGGACCTCCGTCGACGATCCGTAGCGGTCGAGCGGCAGACCGAGCGCGACGAGCTTGTCGCAGAGCAGCGCGATGCGCTCGCTCGGCATGTCTTTCAACCGCGCGTTGCGCGTCAGCCAGTCGGCGACCAGCATCACGCCATAGGCGAGGTCCCATCCCATCAGCCTGTCGAGCCGCTCGGCCGGCAGATTGACGATCGCGGCAGCCGGCAGAAGGGCATCCGCCCCGGACAGCGACGCGTCGATGGGGGGAGCGGCATCTCCAGGCGCGGCACTCGTGACGGAAGCGGTCAAGATCATCCAGCCTTGAAGGAACGGGGCGCCTCGACCGCCTTGACGTCGGCCAGCACAGTCTCGCCAGCCACGGCGGTCGCCCCGATGCCGACCATCACCCGGATCGAATCCGGCAGGTAGACATCGACGCGCGAGCCGAAGCGGATCAGGCCGAAGCGGTCGCCGACGCCGATCGTCTCTCCCTCACGCACGAAGGACACGATGCGACGCGCCACCAGCCCGGCGATCTGCACCACGCCGACCCGTCCAAAGTTGGTGTCGAGCAGCATGGAGGAGCGCTCGTTGTCCTCCGACGCCTTGTCGAGATCCGCGTTGACGAACAGGCCGGGCTTATAGGCGATCTTGGCGATCCGGCCCGACATGGGGGCCCGGTTCACATGGCAATCGAAGACGCTCATGAACACCGAGACACGCTGCATCGGCCGGTCGCCGAGGCCGAGTTCCGGCGGCGGCACGAAGAAGCCGACCGACGAAACGGTTCCGTCCGCCGGCGACACCACGAGACCCTCGCGCATCGGGGTAACCCGCTTCGGGTCGCGAAAGAAGTAGACGCACCAGGCCGTGACGATGAAGCCGAGCCAGCCGAGAGGGCTCCAGAGCCAATCGAGAACCAACGCTGCCACGAAGAAGCCGGCGATGAAGACATAGCCTTCCGGATGGATCGGGACGGCTTGTCGCTTGAGGCTGGCGATCACCGACATGGGCGACGATCCGCGCAACTGCTCGACACGTAAGACCTCATTCCCGCCACCCTAACCTTCGCCTGTCCGTCACATCTGGTCCAGCCGATCCAAAGGACCCGCTCAGACCGGGAGCGTCTCGCGCTCTCGTCCGTCACCGGCGACGGCATCGCCGCCTTCGATCACACGCAGCATATCATCGACCGCTGCGGCTTCGCGTTGCTGGTTCCACATGGCGCTGTAGACACCCCGGCGCTCCAAGAGATCGTCATGCGTTCCACGCTCGACGATGATGCCCTTGTCCAGCACGAGGATCTCGTCGGCGTTGACCACTGTCGACAGCCGATGCGCGATCACCACCGTGGTGCGGCCGCGCGACACACGGTCGAGCGCGTCTTGTATCTCGCGTTCGGTAAAGGTGTCGAGAGCCGAGGTCGCCTCGTCGAGCACCAGTATGGCGGGCGCTTTCAAGATGGTCCGGGCGATGGCGACGCGCTGCTTCTCGCCGCCGGAGAGCTTCAGTCCCCGCTCGCCCACCTGGGCGCGATAGCCGTCCGGGACGGTAGCGACGAAACCGTCGATCTGGGCCAATTGCGCCGCTTCCACGACTTCGGCCTCCTCGGCGCCCCAGCGGCCGTAGCGGATGTTATAGCCCAGCGTGTCGTTGAACAGCACCGTGTCCTGCGGCACCATCCCGATAGCCTCGCGCAACGAAGCCTGGCTCACGGCGGCGATGTCCTGACCGTCGATCGTGATCCGGCCGCGATAGGGCTCGTAGAAGCGAAACAGCAGGCGGGAGAGCGTCGACTTGCCGGCGCCGGACGGGCCCACGACCGCGACGGTCTTGCCCGGCGGCACGTCGAAGCTGACACCGCGGAGGATCTCGCGCTTCGGATCATAGCGGAACCAGACGTCCTCGAAGCGCAGATGGCCTTCGGTGACCACCAGAGCCTCGGCATCCGGCCGGTCCTGGACTTCGGGCGCTTGGCCCAGGATCCCCGACATCATGTCGATGTCGATGACGGCCTGCTTCACCTCGCGATAGACGAGGCCCATGAAGTTCAGCGGCTGATAGAGCTGGATCATCATGGCGTTGATGAGCACGAAGTCGCCCACCGTATCGTGCCCTGCCCTGATACCCGAGATGCTCATCGCCATCACGACCGCGAGACCGGCCGAGAAGATGATGGCCTGGCCGGCGTTCAGCACCGCCAAGGACACATAGGTCTTGACGCTCATCTTCTCGTAGCGACGCATCGAGAGGTCGTAGCGGCTCGCCTCACGCGCCTCCGCGCCGAAATATTTTACCGTTTCGTAGTTCAGCAGGCTGTCGATCGCCTTGGTATTGGCGTCCTGGTCGCTCTCGTTCATCACCTGGCGGATGGAGATGCGCCAGTTGGTCGCCAATGCGGTGAACAGCGTATAGGCGCCGATCATCAGGGCGACGGCGAGGGCGTAGCGCCAGTCGAACTGGAACAGGAACACCGCCATCACGAGGACGAATTCGACCAGCGTCGGCACGCCGGTCAGCATGATCATGCGGACGATCGTCTCGATGGCGCTGCGGCCGCGCTCCAGGACCCGCGTCAGCCCGCCGGTCTTGCGCTCCAGATGGAAGCGCAGCGACAGCTCGTGCAGATGGACGAAGACGTCGTTGGCCATGTGGCGCACCGCGTTCATGGCCACCGAGGCGAAGAGCGCGTCGCGGGCCTGGGTCAGGACGGCCATCAGCATGCGGAGCAGCCCGTAGACCAGCGTCAGCGCCAGCGGGCCGGCGAGGATCGCCGGCAGATGACCGACCGCTGCATCCTCGCGGCCGACCAGAGCATCCGTGGCCCATTTGAACGCATAAGGGACCGCTACCGTGACGAGCTTGCCCAGGATCATCAGGACCAGAGCAAAGTAGATGCGAAGGCGCAGGTCCGCCCGGTCAGAGGGCCAGATGTAAGGCCACAGGTGGCGGACCGTGGCGGCGAGCGACGTCTGGGCGCGCGGGTCGACCGCGGCGGCGGGCTTGGGATCGGACATGAAGGGCTGATCGGGGCTTTCGCGGCGGAGAGGTCCGGCTATGAGATCGACATATAGCGTCGCGACCGCGCCAAAGCACGATGACGTCGACACATGGGACGTCCGCGGTGCTGCCGGTTGACCGTATCGCGCCGCACCATGATAGATTCCCGCCATGACAACATTGAAAGCGATCTGCGTCTATTGCGGCTCCAGCGACGGCCGGGACCCCGCGATGCTCCGCTCAGCGGAGGCGCTCGGCCGTGCCATGGCGGAGGCAGGGATCGATCTCGTCTACGGCGGCGGCAATAACGGCCTCATGGGCGCCGTGGCGCGTGCCGTACTGTCACGCGGCGGCCGGGTCATCGGCATCATCCCGGATTTCCTTCGCAGCAAGGAACGGATGCTCGAAGCGTCCCAGATCCCAGGCCAGCTCGAAATGATCGTCGTCGACGACATGCACACGCGCAAGCGGCTGATGTTCGAACGAGCGGACGCCTTCGTGGCCCTTCCGGGTGGCATCGGAACTCTCGAGGAACTGGTCGAGCAGATGACTTGGGTGCAGCTCGATCGGCACTCGAAGCCCGTGGTGATGGCCGATGTCGGCGGCTTCTGGGCGCCGCTCCTGTCCTTGATCGACCACATGCGTGAGCAGGGGTTCATCAGAGAGGCTGCGGATGTGCGCTATCGCGTCGCGAGCCACATCGACGAAGTACTGCCGACCATCCGGGCCTCGCTGGAGGAGGCAGCACGGAGAGGGACGGTCAAGACGGGCCTCGACGTCCCGCTCTGAACGGCAAGGTTTCAGTTCATTAGAGGAAGTCGCGGCCCTGGCGATCCTCGACCTCGACGATCCAGAGGTCCGGGTCGAAGCCGATCTCGCGCTTCAACCGCGCTTCCGCATCGAGTGACTCGATGACGGCATCGCGATGGACCTGCACGAAGCTTCGTCCGCCATCGTCGCCGGCTTCACTCTGCGGTGCGGGGCCGAGCAGGACCGAGGTCCCATCCAGGCGGTCGACCTTGATCATCACCGCACCGGCCTCCGCCGCGCCGCGGCGGCGCAGCACCGCCACGACCCCGTTGACCTCGCAGCGGCGGATATAGGCCGAGACCCAGAAGTCCGTCCTGATCCGGGCGACGCTCATGGCGGATCTTTGCTCACTCGGTTTTGGCGGTCGGTTTCGCTGCCGCTTCCGTTTTGCCGCTCGCTGGCGCCTTGCCGAATTCGGGCTTGGCGTGCGGTCGAGGATGCGCCGTCTTGCCACTGGCTACGTGGTGAGCCGCATCGGTTCTCGCCAGAGCGGCGGAGCCGTCGGCAGGCTTGACCTTGTGATCCGGCTTGGCGACGGGCTTGGCAGCCACGACAGACTTCGGCTTCGAGGCGACAGCGCCCGGCCGGGGATGGGCGACCGGCGCAGACGACGCCGAAAGCAGGCCGCCGATGGCATCCGCCGGCTGCGGCTTCGCCGCTGTGTGATGGATGGGCTTGAGCCCGACGGGAGCGGCAGCGCGCGGCGCGGGGTCCACCACGACCGGAGGTGCCGACGGCGGCGGGGCCAATGCGGCAGGTTGGAGCGGGGCCGGAACGGCGGGTGTCGCCACGGGTGCGGGAGGTTCGCCCACGGTGCGCAGGGCGTCGGGCTGTCCATCGATGGACCGACCAAGACCGAACAGCGGCGCCGGATGATGGCCGTGCTGGAAGATCATCGCATTGGCCACGATTCCGACCAGGGCGATCGAAAAGGCCGAGACGGCCAGGATCTTGAACGGCCGGATCCGCGGCAGCCTCGCCTTCAGGCGCTCGGCGATCCCGGGCTCGTTGCGGCGACGGGACGCAGCACCGCGGCCGCCGCCGAGCCGCTGCGCCGCGATGGCGGCGCTGGTCGGACCGTTGCTGCGCGCGGCCGGTTTCGGAGAGCGGGGCGAAAGTCCTTCGCCCAGCATGCCGTCGAGCGGGGGCGCCCCCGAGGACCGGGGGCGCGTGGCGCCGCGAAGAGTGGGGCGGAGAGGGTCGAGAGCCGCATCACGCAATTTTGTGCATCCTGCCGGCGCGCGGCACGCCGTCGTGCCTCGCCTCGGAGGAGTAGCGGGAAATGGTTTCGATTTTAGTCACCATGCCGGGCGCCGGCCGGGCGCCACGGCAATCCAGCGGCAGCCGCACCGTGACGCGGGTGCCCTGCGCCGGGGCGCTCTCGATAGCCATGCTGCCGCCGTGTAGTCCCACGAGGCCTCGCACGACGGAGAGGCCGAGACCCGTGCCGTCGAAGGAGCGATCATGTGAGGCGCGGGCCTGGAAGAAAGGATCGCCCAGCCTCGGCAGGTCGCGGGCCGAGATGCCGACCCCCGTGTCGGCCACGACGAGCAACACCGAATTACCGTCCGGCTTCGCCGACAATGTCACCTGCCCGCCCGTCGGCGTGAACTTCAAAGCGTTCGAGAGCAGGTTCAGGACGATCTGCTTGCAGGCGCGCTTGTCGCCCACGATGGCGTCGATATCGGCCGGAACGGAACGCACCAGCCGCACGCCCCCCTGCTCCGCCTTGAGGCCCATCATGTCGCAGCAGCGCGCCAGGAGATCGTCCAAGGCGACGACTTCGGGCGAGAGCTCGTAGGAGCCCGATTCGATCTTGGAGGCGTCCAGGATCCCGTTGACCACGGCGAGCAGGTGGAGGCCGGACTGATGGACGATGCCGGCATATTCGCGCCGTTTGACGGGTTCGGCCGGCTCCAGAGCCTCGGACGACAGGATCTCGGAGAAGCCGATGATGGCGTTCAAGGGCGTACGCAACTCGTGGCTGGCATTGGCGAGGAAGAGGTCACGCCCTTCGTGCCGCTGCTCCAGCGAGGTCTGCGCCGCTGCCGCGAGCCGGTCCTGCTCGGCCCGGGCCGACACGTCGCGCATGAGGCCGACGGCGGCGGCGGGGCGCTGGGCGTCGTCGAGAGCTTCGCCGGGCTCCGGCGGACGAAGGCTGAGGTCGATGGTGGCGAAGACCGGCTCTTCGAAATCACCGCGCCGGCTCGGTACGGTGCGCCCCGTGCGCAGCCGCAGCGTGGCGATCCCGCTTTGGCGCTCGGCGGCGACATCGGCCACGATCTTCAGGAATACGGGACGGTCCGCGACATGCAGCCGCTCGAAGAAGCCGCGGCCCGCGAGATCTCGCGGCGACAATCCGAAGAGACGCTGGGCGGCGCTGCCGACGTGGCAGGCGGCACCCGCGCGGTCGAAGCGCATCACCACATCCTCGAGCGACTGCGTCAGAGCGCGATAGCGATCCCGGGCGAAGCGATCGGCGTCGCGTCGCAGGAGCGACATGCGGGCCGTCGCGACGGCGAGAAGGCCGCCGTAAGCGAGAGCCCCGAAGAGTGCCGACGCGCCGAGAACAGAGGGGGACGTCACGACGGGCCCCTGCCCGAAGCGCGTCAGCAGACCGGCCACGAGCGCCACGAGCGCGGCGCCGGCCAGCCCTCCGACAGCGACGGCGACCGACGACGTCGTGGCGGCTTCGATCGGAACCATGAGAAGGAGAGCCAGGCCGACGATCGACCCCGTGCCGAGCGTCACGGTTGCCGCCAGACCGACCCAGGCGAGCAGGCTCAGCATTTCGCCGAGGCGCAGGTCGCCGCGGCGCGACACTGCCAGCGCGGCGCCGAACGGCAAAGCGAGCCAGGCCAAGGCCACGGCCTCCCAGGCGGCGGGCGCGGGACCGACGACGAGGCACAACGGTGCCAGCGCCAGACTGACCAGCGACAGGCCGATCCGGCTCGCCAGAAAGACGCGATGCCAAGCGGCATCGGTCGGCTCAGCCCGCGCATCGGGATGGACGAGCGACCCGATGGCATCGCCGATAGGGGCCAAAAGCTTCACGCGACACTCCGCACCGGACGTTATCGGGTCTCGTCCTGGTCCAGCGTAAACTCGCAGCCTCGCCTTAAATGAACGCTAAATTCGACCTTCGGGCTTGGTGAAATGCGTCTGCACCCTCAGTCATCCTCGACGACGGCGTAGAAGCTTGGTTAAGCTACTATGTCCGGCTCCAAAGTCTAAATGAAGACTGAATCACTTCCGCCGCATTCTCGCGTCTCGTCTCTTCGGAGCAAAACGTTTCTGTCGTAATGTACCGATGGTCAGGGCAGGCGATCGTCGCGACGGAGTGGAGCATGTTCTTTCTGGCAAGGGCGGCCGTCTGTATCGGCCTCGTCGCTGTCGCGGCGTCCAACGTGGGGGACTCGGGTCTCGCGTCGGCCCTCGATCGAGGGGTGCGCAGTGCCGCGGCAGCGACCGGTCAGGCCTGCCTCCGCTCCGCCGAGTGCTTGCAAGTTGGCGCCGGGCTTCTGGCGGCAGCACCGCTCGTCGCGCCTCGGCTCGAAGCCAGACGGGACGATCGGGTCGGGCTCGCCTCGCTGACGGTGCCACTCCCACCACCGCGCCCCTCGCGCACGGGTCTCGAAGGTTCCTCGTTGACGCAACACTGGCGCTCCGCGGCCAGGAGCGCGATATGAGCCGGGCACAGGAACACTGCCCGCCATGCCCAAAGTCGACGACATCATCGCCAATTTCGAGATCCTGGACGAGCTCGACGATCGCTACCGCTATTTGATCGAACTCGGGCGCGAACTCGCGCCGCTGCCGCCGGAGGAGCACGACGAGGCCAATCGCGTCCGTGGTTGCGCCAGCCAAGTCTGGCTTGAGACCAGGATCGACGGAGTCGAAGGAGCGGACCCCGTGCTGCATTTTCGCGGCGACAGCGACGCCCATATCGTCAAGGGGCTGATCTATCTCGCCTTGGCGCTCTACGGCGACCGGCCCGCGTCGGAGATCGCCGCCACCGACGCGACACCGCTCTTCGCGCGCCTGGGCCTCGGCGGCCACATGACGCGGCAGCGCTCCAACGGATTCGCCGCCATGGTGGAGCGCATCCGCGCCGATGCCCGGCGTGCCCTCGCGGGAGGTAGCGAGAGCCCACCCATGACGGCCCTGCATTGACTATCGCCCGACGCGCAGGCCCGGCGTCAGCGCCGACGGCGCTGCTGCCCTAAGCCCATTTCCTTGGCCAACATGGACCGCGCCTTGGCGTAATTGGGCGCCACCATCGGGTAGTCGATGCCGAGGCCCCACTTCTCGCGGTACTCCTCGGGCGACATATTGTACTGGGTCCTGAGATGACGCTTCAAGGATTCGAAGCGTTTTCCATCCTCGAGACAGATGATGTAGTCGTTCGTCAGAGACTTCTTGGCCGAAACCGCCGGCTTCGGAGGCTCGGGCGGCCGTTCCTTCGCCTTGTCGGTCATCACCATCAGTGATGTATGCACCTCGGTGATCAAACCCGGCAGTTCGAGCCGCGGCACTGAGTTATTGCTGATGTAGGCCGCGACAATCTCGACCGTGAGTTCCAAATAACTGACCGAGGTTTCGGCGTTCAACATCATCATCCTCCCCTGCCAAAAATTTCATATGTAATTAGGCGCCACAAAGCTTTGAAAGCTTTTGAACAATATCACGGCGCGCCCCGGAGACAAGGGAGAGTTGCACGGCACGAGGCGCACAATGCTGAAAGTCTCTCGCAAATCGGTCGCTTG
>JAYVMK010000329.1:0-2776 GCA_043758995.1 Lichenibacterium sp.
CGTCAAGCGCCGTCGCCGGGAAGGGGCTTGATGCGCCCAGGCCTGTCGCGTCGAGCGACCGTAGTCCTCGTCGGCGTCGTCGAACAGGTCGGCCTGGGCAAGCGGGGGAGACATCATGACGATAGCGAGTCTGCCCGGATAGTCGCAGAGGCTCAAGCCCCGAGACCCGGCGACCTCAGGACCATTCCGGCACGCGCTCCAGCAGGTGAGCCAGCATGGCCCCGCCTGCGACGTGGATCACTGATCCTGGGCAGTCCACCGCACAAGACGATGTCCTCGACCGGCCCTTAAACTCGCCAGCTCCGGCCGGCGATGAGTCACAGCGCTGGACAAGTGCAGTATCGACGCTCACCACGGCGCAGTGTCCCTGCCCCTCTGTCGTCTGCAGCCACTGCCGGTGAATCATCGTGCATCTCCGGTCGATCTGGCACTCTCACTCGCAGGTGGCGCCTCCGCCACTCAGGCCCCAGGTCCCGACGCTAGACTTCGCGGATCATCAGATACCCGTCTTTGCAAAACCGGTCCCGCGACGCTTCTCCACGTCGTACTTCAGGAGCTTCGACGCCCCGGCGGGATCATCTGTGACACCCGTCCGAGCTCGCCAATTACTTCGACCAGCGCCGAAAGGTGGCTTGGAAAAGGTAATGCAGACCACCGGAAGCGGGCCAAGCGCGCGTGAAAGCGTCTTGCCCCATGACAATGCTCAGGCGAGTCGGCTTGGGTTCTTTCGGGGCTCGGACGACCATGCGTCCGAACATGTCGATGCGCGGGGGCTCTGGGCTGATAATTCGTGGAAACCACGGCAGCGCCTTCCATCGAGCGTGCTCCGCCCTGACCTGCTGTTTGCGGGCCTGCTCAGTGCCATTGACCGCGGCCTTCATGCGCTGCACCTCGGCGAGAGCAGTTTCAGCAACCGCGCGCTGCACGATTGCATCGCCCCGCCCTTCCGAAACCTTGTCGGCGAACCGCCGCGCCATCACCGCAATGGCGGCTGCGTGGTCTTTTTCGCAAGAAGCTGCCTCAGCCTGTAGGCGACATATGTCGTTCGCAAGCCCATTAGCTCGGTCCCACCCTTCGTCTGCTCGTTTGCGCTCGCGTTCGCTATTCTGCGTGACCCCGGCCACATGCCTGTGAGCGTCTCGATATGGGCATGCAATGCTTCGAACGTACGGGCGTCGGACGGCTGTCCACCAGGTTTCCTTCGCTGGCGATGCGGAGGCATTGCCGCCTTCACCTCCTCGATGTCGACCCAAACTTCTCTCTTTACACCGTTGTCGTTACGCCCCGGCCAGCTGGCCTTTCTTGCCATATGGCGGAATGCCGTTCCCGAAATGCCAAGCTGCGCGCCGCCGGCTTCGTACGTCCACCATTCTAATGCCATGTCTGCCGCCTGGCCATCTACCTGTCCGACGGGTGTCGAACGGCGTTCAGTCCGACAGATCGAAGTTAACGACGGCTTACCGGATGACCTTCCTGCTTCGCCTCCGCCATCTCGGTTTGACCCTCAGGCCTATGCCGGGCGGGATTTCCTGTCTGGTCAGGATGGTCTCTGCGCTCGAGACGCGGAGAAGGCGAAGCGGCCCAGGTGCAGTGATCCGCCGATTTGCCGCGTTAGCGGCCCGGGGTAGGCGAGCTGCGGCCCTCCGACTCGGATTCTGTGTGCAGTTGAAGTGACCGCTGCCACCGTTGCTTCCGGCAAAGGTTTAGGCTCACGAACTGGCGTGACTTGGACGCCAGCCTGCGCGGGCGCGGATGCTTGATGGTACGACTACCGACGAACTATCGCTTCCTGAAAGCCGAGCCGCGGACGACCGGGCCGCGCGGCCGACCTACTCCGGACGGCCTACGCAAAGCGGCCGCCACCTCCGCGACATCGCCGACTACGGCCGCATGGCTTGGCAGGCGGTCTCCGACCACACCAAGCGTACCTGAGCCGGAATAGCCATGTCAGGTTAACGCCGGTGAGCGGCGACGGACTGCGCTCTCACACCGACGACGCCAGGCGATCGAAGTCGACGACGCCGTCCACGACCTCAACCGCAGCCTGGACTTTGAAGGCTCGAACTCCGTCCGTCTCGGCTGATCCTTGATTAAGGGCTGGGGTAGCACGCCGATCTCATCGACCCCTCCAACAACGCCTTATGCCGGCTCGCCGCCTTGGCGAAGGTCGACGTGGTGATCGATGTCCCTGCCAAGCTCATAAGAGACGGACGGCTTATCAGCGTCCAGGACCTCGATCCTTGTTCCGCGCCGCGTTCAAAGCGCGTTGGCGGAGTTGCTCGGCATTCGATCTCAATGAGTTACTTCAGGTGTTTTCGTTTCACACGGCCCTGTCCTCCCAGATTATTCAGTAGCTTCGCACAGCGACCCGAATACCAAGTCTGACGGGTCGGAGATCTATCCGCTGGCCGTCCGCGCCGCGGACCAGCGCCCCGGCTGGAATCGTGTGGGACGCGAAACTCCTCGTGACGGCGACCGCGCTGCCGTTGATCGATAACCTTGGAGCCAGCGGCGCGATGTGGGTCTATGTCGCGCTCAACGTCGTGGCTTTCGTGTTCTTCTGGCGCTTGCTGCCCTACCTCACTGGCCAGGGCTCAATTCAACGCGGGTGTGGATCAGGCACATGCGCGGGAGTCCACCGTGCGATGCGGGCGGACGCCGCCGGTGCGCCCCTGTTCCAGCAGGTGGTGATCAGGTTAAAGTAGCAGGGCGTTATCTCGCCGTCGGGAGGTGCCCATGCGTTTTCTCGGTATCGGCGGTTATTGCGATCTCAGTG